>CAYULV010000001.1:0-3309 GCA_964445655.1 uncultured Granulosicoccaceae bacterium
CGCACAGTGAACGACTGGCTTCTATCGGCCGACTTGCCGCAGGTGTTGCCCATGAAATTGGCAATCCCCTGACTGGCATTGCCAGTATCGCGCAAAACCTGCACCATGATGTTGAAGACACCACAAACAACGAACCCTTTGTCAAGGAACAGACTGACGACATTCTCACGCAGGTTGGTCGTATCAACCAGATCGTACGCTCCTTGTTAACCTTCTCGCATGCTGATGAAGTAGCCGATACCTCACACGAACCTGTTGATATGACAAGTTGCGTTAGTGAAGCCATTCGATTGGTATGCCTCTCGCCAGATACACATACACTCGAGTTTGATGTCAAACTGATTGACGATGCCATTGTCTATGGTGATGCCAATCAACTCACACAAGTTTTTGTCAATTTGCTGAATAACGCTGCCGATGCATCACCCCCCGGCGGCACTGTCAGCGTGCGAAGTCATATCGACAAAGATACTCTGGTGATAACAACCAACGACCAGGGGCCAGGCATCAATCCCGAAACGCGTCGGCAAGTGTTCGAGCCTTTCTATACCACCAAACCTGTTGGTCAAGGTACAGGTTTGGGGCTCTCACTTGCTTACAGCATCATTACCAATCACGATGGCAAACTGATCATAGGCGATACCACGAAAGGCACTAGCATGCTGGTGAGTCTCCCACTCGCAGAACAACAAACTCGCAGTGAGTCAAAACTCGGATGAAACGTATTCTTCTGATCGAGGATGAGGAGGTCATACTAAAAGCGTTGACACGACTTCTCGAACGCAATCATTACTCGGTAACCGCAGCAACGACGGTAGAAACTGCCAAAGAGTTGCACCCCTCGTCATTTGATCTGATTCTTGCTGATCTGCGATTGCCAGGAGAACCAGGTACGACGATCATACCGGCAGCGGACCCGGTACCCGTTATCATCATGACGAGCCACGCCAGTGTACGCTCGGCCGTCGATGCGATGCGTAGCGGAGCGATCGACTATATAGCCAAGCCTTTTGATCACGATGAGTTAATGATGATCATTGGTCGCTCGCTCATGCATACGCAGTTACACGCGCAAAACCGCGCCCTCAAGCTCGATCTAGATCGCCTGATACCGATCGATCACTACCTTGATCACGAATTGACCAACAACATCATTCAATCCGTATCAGAAGCTAACGTAGAGTGTCATTTGCATCTGTATGGTGAACAAGGAACCAATCGCGAGCTTATTGCTCGCGCTGTTCATGCTCGAAGTCATCGCGCGGATGCGCCGTTTGTCGTTCTCGATTGCAACCTGATTGACAAGAGTAGCGAGATGGATACGCTATCTGAATACCTGCAAGTCGCCCGCAACGGTACCTTGCTAGTTCGCCATCCCGAAAATCTGTCGGCCAAAGCACAGTGCCGACTCGCAGAATCATTGTTACGAGTGACGGAGAAAACACCACCGACCTCAAGAACCGAGCAACTTGATATTGTGCTGACGACACTGAGCACATCACCACTAAATACCTTGCATACCGACAAGCTTATCAACGATGAACTAAAGGTACTAATAAGTGTTGAACAGTGCATTACGCCACTGCGTCAACGACGCGAAGATATACTTCCGCTTGCGCAGCAAACGATCTCGCGCGAGTGGGTAGATACCAACAAAGCCGCTCCAACATTCAGTGACGATGCGCAGGCAGTACTCGAAGCACACAACTGGCCAGGCAACGTTGCAGAACTGGAGCACCGAACTACCCATGCAATCAGCCAGATCAACGGCGACTGCATTGATGTCAATGCGCTGGGGCTTGATGGTTCCACCGACGAAATCGGCTCTCTCGGGCTGGACGCTTATTTCCGATACGCCGTAATTCGTCACCAGGGACGACTGTCTGAGACCGAACTTGCCGCCATGCTCGGAATCAGCCGCAAGGCATTGTGGGAACGGCGTCAAAAAATGCACCTGCTGCGTACTGTCGGAGACAGCTGATTGACTCTTTTGTTGATCTGAATTCCCGGATATTGGGACAAAAAATCCAGCCTTTTCAATAACTTGAATCGCCTGCACTTTTTCACCGGACAATCCTCGCCCGAGGCTTGTGAGCCTATCTCTCTGGCAGGTAAAATCAGCCCAACTACTACTACAGCAAAATTCACGTATGTCTGAAGATAGAACCTACCCGGTTCCAACCGAGCTTGCCGATTCCGCGACCGTCAATGAAGCGAAGTACAACGAAATGTACCAGCGCTCCGTTGATGATTCCGATGCCTTCTGGGCCGAACAAGCCGAAGAGATGATCGATTGGTTCAAGCCCTGGGATACCGTGCAGGAGTGGGACTACCACAAGGCAGAGATCAAATGGTTCGACGGTGCGAAACTCAACGTCTCTTACAACTGCCTTGACCGACATCTGGAAACCCGTGCAGACCAGACAGCAATCATCTGGGAAAGCGATGACCCTGAAGAATCCAAACACATCAGCTATCGCGAATTGCATGATGAAGTCTGCCGCTTTTCAAATGCACTCAAGGGTATTGGTGTCAAGAAAGGCGATCGAGTCTGTATCTATATGCCGATGGTGCCTGAAGCCGCTGTTGCCATGCTTTCCTGTGCACGTATCGGCGCTATTCATTCAATCGTATTTGGCGGTTTCTCACCCGATGCATTGAAGGATCGAATCAACGACTCGGAATGCTCGCTTGTCATCACTGCCGATCAAGGCTTGCGTGGTGGACGCAAAGTACCGCTGAAAGCCAACGCTGATATTGCCTGTGAAAAAACCGACTGTGTCAAACGCATGGTAGTTGTGCAACGTGGCGGTGAAGACGTTGAGTGGACTGAGGGTCGTGATCTCTGGTATCACGAATTGATTCAAGGTGCATCAAACGATTGCCCAGCGGTTGAAATGGATGCCGAGGATCCACTGTTCATCCTTTACACCTCTGGCTCTACGGGTACACCAAAAGGTGTGTTGCATACCAGCGGCGGATACATCCTGTATGCGGCAATGACGCATAAACATGTATTCAATTATCAGGATGGCGACATCTATTGGTGTACCGCTGATGTCGGCTGGGTAACAGGACACTCCTATATCGTCTACGGCCCGCTGGCCAATGGCGCGACGACACTGATGTTCGAAGGCATACCCACCTATCCCGATGTCAGCCGCTTCTGGAACGTCATCGACAAGCATAAGGTCAATATCTTTTACACAGCGCCTACAGCCATTCGTGCATTGATGGCGCAAGGCGATGAGCCAGTAACTAGTACCGATCGCAGCAGCCTGAGACTGTTGGGCACCGTCGGCGAGCCTA
>CAYULV010000001.1:3409-57908 GCA_964445655.1 uncultured Granulosicoccaceae bacterium
GTAACTAGTACCGATCGCAGCAGCCTGAGACTGTTGGGCACCGTCGGCGAGCCTATCAACCCGGAGGCCTGGGAGTGGTATCACAAGGTAGTCGGTGATGAACGATGCCCGGTAGTTGATACCTGGTGGCAAACCGAAACTGGTGGCATTCTGATCTCGCCACTGCCCGGTGCTACAGCACTCAAACCCGGCTCCGCCACCAAGCCTTTCTTCGGTGTTGTGCCGGCGCTGGTTGATGAACAAGGCAACATTCTTGAAGGTGCAACTTCAGGCAACCTCGTTATCACACGCCCTTGGCCCGGACAGATGCGAACTGTCTACGGTAATCAGGAACGCTTTCATGAAACCTACTTTGCCATGTACCCCGGTTACTACTTTACTGGTGACGGTGCGCGGCGCGATGAGGATGGCTACTACTGGATCACCGGACGTGTTGATGATGTTCTGAACGTCTCCGGCCATCGTTTGGGTACAGCTGAAATCGAAAGTGCCTTGGTTCTTCACGACTCAGTCGCAGAAGCGGCCGTTGTCGGGTATCCACATGACATCAAAGGCCAGGGCATCTATGCCTACGTCACCTTGATGAACGGTGTTGAAGCAACTGACGAGCTCAAGTCCGATTTGGTCAAACATGTACGCACGGAAATTGGCCCGATCGCAACACCGGATGTCATGCAATGGGCACCTGGATTACCGAAGACTCGTTCTGGAAAGATCATGCGACGAATCCTGCGCAAGATCGCGGAAAACGATGTCAGCAATCTCGGCGACACATCGACCTTGGCTGATCCTAGCGTGGTTGACGGACTGGTTGAGAATCGCGCCAACACGTAGTCGCCATTTCCCTGTCTCATCACTATCGCGATAAAGGATTATCGCGATAGTTTCAAGCTATTGCGATCAAAGTAAAGCCCGTACTTGATCCAATAAGGCTTCATCCGCCCAATCACGCGGACCAAGGGCTTCAAACACGACCTCCCCTTGCTGGTTGACCACAATGGTTGTCGGAAGAGCGCGGACCGACCAGTTAGGCAATGTATTGCCATCGCCGATCAACACCGGAAAATCAATCGAGATACGGGTCAGAAACTGTTTGACCGTTTGCTCACCCTCACCGGCGTTGATCGCAAGCATGCCGATTCCTTCATCCTTGACCGAGTGCCAGGCCTCATTCATCGAAGGCATTTCTTCAATACACGGCGGGCACCAGCTCGCCCAGAAATTGATAATCCAAAGCTTGCCTTCCAGGGCATCCGAATCCCAGGTCGCATCATCGATACCCGGTAGTTCAAACTCGGGTAATGGGCGCTCAGTCGTACTCAGTCCCGCTTGGGCGAAACTCGCGCCAGAGCTGCTGAGGACGATGGCAACCATCAGGCATTTTGCGAGCAAGGTCAACTGTTTCCGAATCATGAGCCTACCTACCTATCAAGGTTCTATTTAACAGAGTTTCCATTGTGACCGTATAATGGGGTGTGAGTGCCAAAAAAACAGTCAGCGATGATGATATGGCTCTGTTTCGTGAGGCCGTAGGCGATGTTCGGTCGGTCGAAAATGACCGCGTAGCGCCGCCAGAACCGCGTCAGCGCGTGCCTACGAAGCACTCACGTGAAGCAGATGACCGCTCTGTGATGGATTCCCTGTTAGACGAACTTAGCGAAGCCGATCTCCTCGAGACCGGTGAACATCTGGCGTATACACAAGCCGGTGTTCAGCGTGCCGTCCTGCGCAAACTGAAAAGCGGACGCTATTCAATCCAAAGCGAAATCGACTTGCATGGCTTGACCCTGGCCGAGGCAAAAACCGAACTGGGGGAATTCATCAAAGCTGCCCAGGAAAGAAGGCATCTGTGTATTCGGGTCATCCACGGTAAAGGGCGCAAAACTGCCGAAAGCGCCCCTCGGCTGAAACCTGCCGTCAATCAATGGTTACAACGTCACAAGCAGGTACTTGCATTTTGTTCAGCGCGAGCTAACGACGGTGGAACTGGTGCCGTATACGTGCTGCTCAAACGATTGAAATAAATTCGCGATGACTACCAAACAGCATGATTTCAGCAGCCTGATCGAATGGACCGGTAACCGAGGTCAAGGTACACAAAGCTACCAAGGCTATGATCGTACCTGGCGCATTCAAACACCTGGCAAGCCAGAGATACAGTGCTCGAACGATCCGCTGCTTGGTGGCGATCCGACATTGCACAATCCAGAAGACTTGCTGCTCAGTGCCGTGTCCGCTTGTCACATGCTCTGGTTTCTGCATCTAGCCAGTTCAGCGAAGGTCGTCGTATCTGCTTATCGTGATTCGCCATTAGGCCATGGCGAATCTGAACCAAACGGCGCAGGTCGTTTTAAAGGCATCACATTGCGTCCACACATCAGTCTTGAGAATGCCATCGATCAGGAAAAAGCGGATGCCATTCATGATGATATTCATCAATACTGTTTTATAGCACGCTCTCTGAACTGTCCGGTGCGTATTAAAGCCACATACGGCTGAGCGTGGTTGGTACGTAAGCGCGATGACATGTAAGTCTGATCAGATAGAACTTAAGCGCGATAGCACGTGAGCCTGATCAGAACTTAAGCATGATGGCATGCGAGCACTGACTAGTGCGTGAGGCTGATAGGTGCGAAACACTTGCGTTGACCACGTAAATTGGACACTATGACCTTCATAAAACACTTCAAAAAATATATCAAAAGGTAACCATGACTCGAGCGAAGGAACAGACCATATACAAAAGTCCAGTCGCCGATGTAGTGATACCCGAAGTACCCATTACCGAATGGGTTCTACAAAGAGCAACAGCACGCGCCAGTCACACAGCATTGGTCGATGCAAGTGGTAGCAACAAACTGACGTATGCAGAACTCGATACTCGCATACATCGATTGGCTGGAGGTCTTGCGAAACTCGGACTGGGCAAAGGCAGTGTTATCGCGCTGATCGCACCAAACCTGCCAGAATACGCCATCGTGTTTCACGCCGTCGCCGTTGCAGGAGCGGCTGTGACTACCGTAAATCCCACTTACGGCGTAGAGGAAATTCGTCATCAACTCAGCGACGCAGGCGCTTCCCTTGTCATTACCATTCCGCTCTTTCTCGAGACAGTTAACGCGGCAGTAAAAGGAACAGACGCCAGCGAAGTAGTACTCATTGGTGATGCCGATGGTCATCGCAACATCACTGATCTTGAGAGTGAACCAATCGAACAAGTAGCTGTAGATGTCTTTAATGACATCGTGGTTTTGCCTTACTCATCAGGTACGACCGGTTTACCCAAAGGAGTCATGCTGACCCATAACAATCTGGTCGCCAATGTCTGTCAAACAAACAGTATGTTGAAGTACAGTGAAGACGATATCGGACTTGCCGTACTACCCTTTTTTCATATCTATGGAATGCAGGTGCTGATGAATGGCTGGCTCGCAGAAGGTAGCACCGTAGTCACCATGCCACGCTTTGATATGGAACAGGCGCTGGCCACTGTCGAAAAACAGAAGATCACGCAATTCTTCGCTGTTCCGCCCATCATACTCGGTCTGGCAAAATCTCCCTTGATCGACAAGTTCGATCTGTCATCGCTCACACGCGTTTTCTCAGGCGCCGCGCCACTGGGTGCCGAACTGGCCGAAGAAGCTAGTGCGCGCATCGCTTGCCAGGTAGTACAAGGCTATGGACTTACTGAAGCTAGCCCCGTCACTCATGTCAGTAGCCAACATTTGAAAAAACCAGGTAGTAGCGGTGTAACGCTACCCAATACCCTGTGTCGATTGATCGACGAGAACGGTCAGGATGTGCCTGCAGGCGAAAGCGGTGAACTACTGATCAAGGGGCCACAAGTCATGAAAGGCTACCTCGGTAACCCTGAAGCAACCAAGGCTACCATTGATGATGACAACTGGTTGCATACAGGCGATATTGCCAGTATCGACGAAGACGGTTTTATTATCCTGGTCGATCGAGTCAAGGAGTTGATCAAGTACAAGGGCTTTCAAGTTGCACCAGCAGAATTGGAAGCATTGATCGTGACACACCCATTGGTTGCGGACGTCGCTGTTATCGGTATTGCAGATGCAGAAGCAGGAGAAATTCCCAAAGCGTTTATCGTATCCAAGCCAGGTACCTCACCAAAAGCTGATGACATAAAGGCTTTTGTCAAAGAGCAGCTCGCCAGCTATAAGCAAGTCCGCGAGGTCGAGTTCGTTGACATGATTCCTAAATCTCCAAGCGGAAAAATACTCCGGCGTTTGCTCCGTGACGCTGCGAAATCGCCAACTTGACGCCGTGAGCCGTGAACTGTGGATCACGAGATGAGATCAAGGCAAAGTCGGCCAGGAGGCTAACTACCAGGAACTAACTATTAGGCTAAGGCTTGGCATCAAGTCAGTATTGTCAGCCGAGCCCGACCGCGAACGCGAAGGCAACAAGCCCAGACGTTGGACAAACGTCGCACGATAGGGAACTTATTGTAAAAGCCCATATCCAAAAGTATCTACTACAAGTGCGGATTCCTGAAAATGGCGATGTTCACTCTCCCATACAAAAAAAAATTCCTTACTCCTGATGGAGATAACATTAAAACCGACAATCAGCGCCGAAAGCTGATCAAACTGGCATCAGCCGGTTCCGCTCTCGCTGCTGGCGCTGCGTTGAATCTGGCGCCGACAATCTCGAATGCTCAGGAAAACAAAACGCGTTACGGCATTGTCGGGCAAATAGCTCCAGAGCTGGAAGTGGGCATCTGGCGAAACTCAGCCGAAGAAAATACAGATTTCTCGATCACCGAGGCTCGCGGCAAATGGGTCTTTCTCAAATGCTGGCAGTCCTGGTGCCCGGGTTGTCATTCGGCAGGCTTTCCGACTCTGCAGGCAGTGCAAAAAGCGTTTAATGGCCACCCCAAGGTTGAAATAGCCGCCATTCAAACTGTTTTCGAAGGTTTTGGCGTCAATACCGAAGATAAACTTGCCGAGATACGTGACCGCTACTCACTCGAGATTCCAATGGGCCACGACGCTGGAAACAAAGGCTCAGACGATTACCGTCCAAGCACCATGCGCCTTTATCGAACCGGGGGTACGCCCTGGCTGATCCTGATCGCACCAGATGGCACGGTAGTGTTCAACGATTTTCATGTGAATACCGAAAAACTGATCGAGTATGTACAGGAACAGATTGCCTGATGACAAAGGTTCCTTTATTGAAAATCCCCGCCCTTCTGATTCTGTCACTGTCGTTTCACGCCAACATCTCGTCCGCAGCCGGCAAGGATCAGATTGTTGCTCCCGACGCCAGTGACGAGCAACAACAAGCTCTCGTCGATCGATACGAGAATATGAACGATGACTACGAACCGCGCACCGAGCACTTCCTGGAAGACGGTACACCGAAGTACCTCAACCGCCTGATCGCAGAAAATTCTCCTTACCTTCTGCAACATGCGCACAACCCCGTCAATTGGTTTCCCTGGGGTGAAGAGGCTTTCGCTCGAGCCGTCGCAGAAGACAAACCGATATTCCTGTCCATTGGTTACGCTACTTGTCACTGGTGCCATGTCATGGAGCGGGAAAGCTTTGAAAACGAAGACATCGCAAACCAGTTGAATGAAAAATTTATCGCTGTCAAAGTTGACCGTGAGCAACTGCCGGATGTTGACGCCTTGTACATGACCGCCGTACAAATGATCGCTGGCAATGGGGGCTGGCCAATGTCGAGCTTTCTCGACACCGAAGGGCGACCTTACTTTGGTGGAACCTATTTCCCACCCGCACAGTTCTCGGATCTCCTTGACCGCGTCGCATTTCTCTGGGGCAATCAACGAGATGAACTGCTCACACAAGCAGGCAACGTCCAACGTGCACTGAGTAATGCTCATCAGCTCGGTCAGACAGCAAAAGAAGTTGGTGCAAAAGAGATCGATCAGGCAACGGAGAATGCCATTTTCAGTTTTGATTCGGATAATGGAGGCTTTTCACATGCACCCAAATTCCCACAGGAATCAACACTTTTATTTTTACTTGAGCAGGCACGCATCACGAACAGCCCTCAAGCACTCAAGGCTGCCGATTACACCTTAAGAAAAATGGCCGCTGGCGGCATACACGATCAGATTGGCGGTGGCTTTCACCGCTATTCTGTCGACCATGAATGGCTGGTACCGCACTTCGAAAAAATGCTCTACAACCAGGCAAACCTTGCCCGTGCCTACGTGCTCGGCTGGCAACTCAGCGGGCACCAGGATCATGCGGCAACTGCCCGTGGGATCCTTGATTACGTATTACGTGAAATGACCACCGACACTGGTGTTTTCTACTCTGCGACCGATGCCGATTCCGAAGGCCGAGAAGGCGCTTTTTTTGTCTGGACACCGGAGACCTTGAGCGAGGTTTTGTCTGAAGACGATGCAAAACTCGCCAGTGAAATATGGGGAATTGACGAGGTCGGCAACTTCGAGGGTGAAACCATTCTCAATCGACCAACCCCACTGGTTGCGATTGCCAAATCTTTCGATATGTCAGTTGATGAAGTGATTGAGAAGCGCGCTCAACTCGCAGAACAACTGCGCATAGCACGTGAATCGCGTGAGCATCCTTTGCTCGATGACAAGATCCTGACTGGCTGGAACGGTTTGATGATCATCGCGATCGCTGAGGCGGGCATGGCCTTTGATGACAAACGCTACCTCGATGCCGCCATTCAGGCCGCGACGCAATTGCTTGATAACGTTCTGGACAGTAGCGGCAGACTCAAACGTTCACAGTTCAACGGTGTTGTGTCTATCGACGCAAAACAAGTCGATTTCGCCTGGCTTGCTGAAGGCTTGATCGCACTGTACGACGCGACCGGTGACAAGCTTTGGCTCAACAAGGCCCAAGAGCTGACCGATACGATGATCGCAGAATTTCATGATGTCAAAGGCGGCGGATTTTTCATGGGCTCAGCAACTGTGTCAGGAACTTCTCTGGTCACCAGACCCAAGGACCTGTACGACGCCTCCACGCCCTCTGGCAACGCAGCTGCATTGCGCGTGCTATCGCGTCTTGTCGCGCGCACCGGTAAATTTTCCTACGCACGAATTGCCGACGAATTGATCGCTGCTTACTCAGATGCGCTGACCAGGCACAGCAATGGCTTTTACTATTTGCTCACTGCACTCTCTGAGTACACCAAAGGCGAGAGTGGGCTACCGCGCTACGCAGGCAAGGGCGTTGCACGTGTCGATGTACGCCGGCAAGGTTCACGACTTGAACTGCAAATTGACCTGGATGAAGGTTGGCATATCAATTCGAACGAGCCACTGCAGGATTATCTGATCGGAACCGAGCTCAAAGGCGTAACCAACAAACTGAGCAATGTTCAGTACCCTGCCCCGCACAAAAGAAAACTCGGCTTTCAATCTGAAGAGCTGTCACTTTATGAAGGCAGAGTTTTGATTGAAGCAGAATTGCCCGCCGCAGCTGCGACAGACAATACCAATACAAACTCCAACGACAGTGCAACTCTGGAATTGGTGCTCCAGGCATGCAACGACGAAATTTGTCTAGCGCCTGAAACCTTGGCGATAGCGCTGCCGCGCGCTAACTAAAGCTCGCTTGCGCTAACTGGTTCGCTTGGCTTAGTTGGTTGCGGCCGAAACAAGACCAGCTAGCGATCGCCGCCAAGCACCCCTTGCAAGGCCTCGTAAGCCGGTTTCGTTTGATAGTATCTATCCAATACCAAAGGCGTATTGGGTAGACGCCATGAGTAACGATCTGTAAATCCCCAAATTTGAGTTGCCTTGCAGGCAGGCTGATCAAGGCAGGCCTGCACTGTATTGGCAAAGACCAAAGCCTGATCATCTTCCGTAGCACCTGGTTGCATGTTCACATCCAGTTCAGTGATATAGATATCGACCCCAAGATCGGCAAAGCGCTGGAAGGTAGTGGCCACCGCGTCAAACTCGTTGAAGTCTGTATCAATGTGCATCTGGAAACCCACACCATCTATGGGTACGCCCTCCCTGACCAAGCGAGATACGAGCGCATACATGGCATCTGATTTCGCTCCACCTTGGGCAACATCGTAGTCGTTGTAGATGAGTACCGCATCCGGATCTCCAGCGCGCGCCCTTATAAATGCTCTATCAACATGCGATTCACCCATCGCCTGAAACCAGATCGAATTGCGGAAACTACCATCATCTTCAAAGGCCTCATTGACCACATCCCAGATGGCGACATCCGAATAGCGAGCAGTCATGGTATCGATAAACTCATTCATCAAGGTTTCACGCTCAGCCGTCTCCGACTCAATGACCCATTGCGGCAACTGTGTGTACCAGACCAAGGCATGGCCGTGCACATCCATACCGTGCTCGGCTGCATAGCTCATCAACTGATCTGCATCCTCGAAGCGATATCTACCCGGATCAGGATTGATGTAACCCCACTTCATCGAGTTTTCAGGCGTCACGAGATTGAATTCCTCGGCCGCAATATCGCCATACAAGTGACCATCTGGACGCGACGTATATTCAAGTAAAGATGCAAAGCCAAACTGTATACCGGCTTGGTCTGCCAGATCCCTGAGCCTACTACCCTCTCGGGTGAAATCCGCAGCGTTACGAAATTCGATTTGACCTGAACCATTCGCTGTCAACGAAGCATCATCTGAATCCGTCGCCATAAAGTTGTATACAGCGGTACCAAGGTCAGCCGCAGTACTTTCGAACCTCAGCTCTCTGACACGAGGATCACTCGCAAGCGCGTTGAAGCTTGATCCCGCGGGTGGGTTCAGAATATTCAGGCTCGGAATAGTCCCGTTCGCATCATTAGCCTTGACCCGCAACACGATGGAATCGCCAGCTCGAACGACAAAGTCATCAATCGCGTCAATTGTTGGTGAACGATTGGGAATGATGGAAAGATCGTCAGGCAGGACCACGGTAACTGTGATGGTCTCAACCGTTGTGATGCTTGGATCCTCGGCATCAAAAGCGGTGATTTGCACAGAGTATTCACCGACATCAGGTTGTAATGGCTGCCAGATTAATGATCGAGTGCCGTTGAAATTGTCAATTGACCGCATACCTTCTGGTAAACGGCTGATGAAAAGTCCCGGAACTCCTCCATCAACATCCCGCGGTTGGACAACCAGCTCCCAAACTGGCCCTGCCTCAATCAATTGGTCAGAGAGATTGACAAAGAAAGGTGCCTGATTGCTGGCATCTGGTACGTTGATTCGCTCAGACGCGTCTGAAAAATTACGGGCAACATCAAAAGCAACAACATAAAAGGAATAAATTTGCCCCGGTTCCACACTGCCAATGTATCGATTGTCAAAAACCGTATCGACATAAGAATTGTTGCGATAAACATTGTAACCCGCTACTTCTATGTCATCACTTGACGGGAACCAGGTAAGTTCAACTGTTCCAGACGCTTCATCAACACTACCTGCAAGCCCGGTTGGTACCGATGGCGGCTCATCAACCCGATCATCGGAAGTTTCTGGCAGTACAACAGGTGTAGAGGGTTCGGAAAAATTGTTCTGTGCGTCGAAGGCAACTACATAAAAACTGCTGATCGAACCTGTCGGCACGACCAACGAGTAGTTGGAGGTTGAGACGGTATCAACATAATTGTTATTTCGGTAAACGTTGTATCCGAGAACACGAAGATTATCCTCAGAGGCTTCCCAACTAAGGTTAACGGCATCTCCATCGCCACCAGCTAGCAAGGTTCCACGTAAAGCTTGCGGTCGTGTCGGAGGAGAATCAGCATCGATAGGTGTAGACGGCTCAGGTACTAGAAGACCCTCAGTTCGCCCGGAGAAATTACCATCAATGTCGAAGGCCACAACCGAATAGGTTCTGAACGAACCGGCAGGGATCACATCATCGTAACTTGTTCCGAAAACTGTCGTGCGATAGGCATCATCAACATAGATGTTGTAACCAGATATACCGCGATCATCATTTGCCTCGTTCCAGGTAAGACTGATAGAAGTCTCACCCCCACTGTCATTGGCAGTAGCAGAGAGATTTGCCGGCACGTCTGGCGCACTCGAGGTGTCGATCGATCCAGTATCAGGAAGAAACAATGTATCGGAGCGTGGCGAAAAATTATTTCGGCTATCAAAGGCCACGACATAATAAGAATTAATACTGCCCTCCACAACGGTGCCGGTATACCCCGGTGTAAGTACTGTCGTCAGATAATCATTATTTTGATATACGTTATAACCCTGCACGGTTTCATCATCGGTAGATGCATCCCAGCGCAAGTTCACTGTCGTACCATCGATATCACCCGATAGTGATGCAGGTGTAGAGGGAGGAATAGTGGTGTCTTCAGGTATCAGCCCTTCTGGCAAGAAAACGGATTCGGAGCTTGCTGAAAAATTTCGTGGCTCGCTATCAAAAGCGACAATAGTAAAAGCGTGCAATACGCCTGGTTCGACTGTCCCTTCGAATTGGGTATCAGTTACCGTGGTGATGTATTGACTATCACGATAGACATTGTAGCCAACAACACCGTCATCATCGATTGGTTCTTCCCACGTTAGTGTCACTGTAGATCCGACAACAATGCCTGAGACCGACACTGGAGCTGTGGGCGTATCACCTGCTGCCACAGCCAAAGAAGATGAAAGCATTAGAAAAGGCAATAGCAATTTGCCCGATAGCACGATAGAACTGTTTTGCATTGGATTTTCCATTGATACGAACCGACAAGGCTGGAAGTCATCAGCGCCTTGAAGCAGCGATATTGTACCGCACAGTATCCAGGCATTAGGATCGGCGAATCGTGAAAAATACCAAACTGCAAGTTGCGAACTTTGATTCGCAGTCATGCCAATCTTGACCTTAACAAGCGCAGACGGGCTTTACACAAGACTTAGGAGGATTTGTTTAGCTAAAGTTTACACATGCGTGACAATTTATTGTCAGCGATTAACTAAGTAGGTAAGATTGTCGGCAGAGCGAACGTGGAAACTTTGACGCAAGTTAGAGAGCTTGACATCCTTGTCAGGCTACAATCAAAGATAAGCCAAAGGCCTCGCTCGGTATGTGAGAATAATCACACAAGCGATGTATTAGCCGCTTAAATTAGATCTTTAAATTTTTACTCAGAAAAAATTATGCGTTATTCATCATACCGCTCAGGGAATCGAAGGTGACACCCGCCGAGGGACAATCTCAAGGTGTATCAGGGATTGCTCTGGGTACATTCGAGATCTTCAGCAAGCTGGATATGGATGCGCGTAGTGAAATTGCGCGCAACACTCATCAGCGTATCGTTGAAAAAGGCCAGTACATAATCTCGGCAGAGAACAACGATTCTGATGTCTACTTCTTGATCAGCGGAAGCGTTCGCGTTTGCTCTTTCTCGCACAACGGTAAACCGATTCACTTCGACGAGTTGACCTCAGGCATGATGTTCGGGGAGCTGTCTGCCATAGACCACAAAGAAAGAAGCAGTGACTGCATTTCCACTTCCAAATGCACTCTCGCGGTGATGAAGGCCAGTCAATTTCGTCAGATCATTTCAACTCATGAAACCGTTCGCGATAAAGTCTTACTAAGACTCGCCAGTATGGTCCGAGATAACATGCAGCGCGTCTATGAATTCAGCGCATTGTCAGTCCCACAGAGGATCCGTTGCGAATTGTTACGCCTCGCCTCAGTCGCTGAATCCTCCAAAGAATCAGAATCCGACTCTGATATTCATCTCACAGCTGTACCCACACATGCTGAAATTGCAGCTCGCATAAGCACCCATCGCGAAGCTGTGACGCGTGAGCTGAAATCACTCGAAACGTCAGGGATCATTACCTGGAAACCGAAAAAGTACGTGATACACGACATCACGTACTTGTCCGAAATAGACATCAAACCCAATCGAGCCTAACCACCAGCACATGCAGCGAATGGTTCGATGACATACTCAGTCGCAAGGTAATCTAAGTTTTCATCGGCAATGGGATAAATTGACGCAAGCGTACGCAAAATAGCTGGGTCTGCCCTCTCAAGCTCATAGGTGTAACCCTCCCCATAAAGAGCCAGTAGCTTTGCCTCTACACAGGCATGAATAGCGTCGAATTCTTCACCACTGAGCATTTTCTCGGCTGCTTTGTAGATTCTATCAAGCACCGATGCCGTGACATATTCAGCATGCCATTCCCACATATTTTCTAATGAGTACCCATTAAAAACGCCGTAACGAGCATCTGGCAGCTCGCCACTCTCGTACTGCTTCTTGAGATCACTGAGCCGAATGGCCAGCTCACCTTGACCATAATCTACGCTATAGAACGAGGAGTTAGACCAATCAAGATGATCCGCGATTCCGTCTTTGTCTACATCCATTACGTTGAATTTTTCACCATCAAATGGGAATACATCAACAACATTATCAATACCATCGTCATCTGCATCAGTATCATTTTCAACAAATTCACCGGTGTAATTGATACGGAAATCCGGGACACCATCAACATCATTGTCTTGCAAAGTCAACAATCGACCATCAAGTACACCGCCATCCTTGAAAATCTCATTCAGACATTCTTGCTCGAAGGGCTGCAACGCTTTGAAGCGCTCGGACAAATTTTCTGAATCTCGCTGTTGAATATCACCAAAACGCGATAACAAAATCTGTTTTCTCTCGTCATCAAGATATTTTTCCGGATAGTAAGTACGCAATAAAAAATCTATTTGTCCTTCGTATAAATTAGACAATCTCGGACGATCAGGGTCCTGGCAGGGATCAGACAATTCGACCGCATGAGCAGTCAAATTTAAAAAACCATGTGTACAGATAAATACACCTAGTGTGAGCGCAAACAGTCTCATATCACGAACAATCTTGAATTTTCCTGTCATTCGAATTCCCTCTGAAATATCGCCCACACGAAAAATAGTCAGCCCATTAGCGAAACCAACTTGTCAGTACCAGGCGTATCTCCCTTACGCTTTGCTGCGGGACTCCGCCGCCAGATCTCCAGTGCAGGTTTGACAAGACCCTCACCCAGCTCCTTGCGCCGCAAACGTGACTCCATTTGCAAGGTATGTTTGACTACATCAACTACCTGCTCGGTCTCAAGACTTTCACTTACCTCACCGACACCGGTCTCCCAGTTCGCCCCCATCGTCTCCCACCGCGACACTGTTCGAAGCGCGTTTGGCAAGGTTATATAAAACCCACCCACGCCAATATAGCGTTCAATAGTAAATACCTTATGGGCATAGTTACCTGGCAAGAAAAGCATTTGCCCATCTGACACCAGAAACCACTTGGCACTTTTCAAGGACAGGAAGGTCTTCATGTCAAAAGCTGCATCACCTGGCACATGATCCCGATCGCAATCCTCGAGTCCCTTGACGTGTCCCTCATGGGTATCCCACGCCAGCCACAATTTTTTTCCACAAAAACAATAATTACTCCCATCCATGTCATCAGAATGCGAGTCTGTAAGATTATGTCGTGTGCTGATGACCATGGCCAGCATTTCCAATGAACGTGCTTCTTCATCTGCATACGGGAGAAGATTGAGATGAGTCAGAGCTTCCATATCCAACAATCTGGACACAGTGGTTTTGCGTAAATGAATATCAGTTGCAGAGACGACAGCCCTGTTACCAGACCATCGACGATAGATTTCCGCAAATGATAAATACTTGATTGTCGCACTGCGCCCGGTTTGTACATGGAAGGTACGATCCGGATTCCACTTTGCCAGACGCTTCAGGAAGTCAGCCTGCTTCGCCTTCGCGTTGCCACCTTTATTGTTTTTCGTTTCGCTCGATGGCGTGGGGTATGCGTCGAACAAAGACATCTCGCCGTTGACCATATCGTTGAGCCACTGTTTACGGCTATAACGAGTTGGATGAACATATTTTCTGGCAAGTTTCTTCAATGAATCAGGTGTGACAGCCAGTGTCGGGTCAACTTCGGCAGCCTCATCAAATATCGCGGCAATTTGTTCAAGATCTACAGAGTTGCCATGCAATTTCCTACTCGCTGTCTGAACACTCATTGTCAATTTTTTCCAAGGTTGAATAAAACTATGGAGACCCGAGCCCCAGCCGATGATCAGGTAGCAGGCTCATGCCGATCCGCATTCTCGATACTATCTCTCAGGCGATCCAGTTCACGCACGTTAAATTGTTCGTTGTTTTTCTGTACCATGGAATACGCTTTTTCCAGCGTACGACTGGCATCCGAATTCCGTCCCAATCGATGTTCGGTTTCCGTCATCAATCCCAATAAATACGTCATTTCAATCTCCTCTTTTGCTTCGATCAGGAGTGAAAGATACTCACGCATGTCCGCCAGTACCGCTTCACTTGTCGAATGGAACGAGTCAAGCCAACATTGCATGAATTTCCCCCGGATACCGTACATGTATTCGCCGTATTTATTGCAGTGTTTTAGCAGCTGCTGTGTGTAGGTCACAACCCGCCGATGTTCACCCAGGCACTGAAACACGTAAGAGCAATTACTCAAAGCCGTCGTCATGGAGTGAGGCGATTCGTACTGAGCACTATCTATGGCGCTTAAGGCAGATTTTCTGGCGGAATCATATTTTTCAAGGGCGTACTGGGTCCATGCCAGATAGCTAAGAGACATGCTGGGATAACAGTGGACATCCGATACGACGCTACTCTTCTTGCCCAGTAGATCCACGAAAATTTCCTCGGCAGTCTCGAATCGGCCAAGCACAAAATTCACCATCCCCAGAGCTTGGGAACCTGCAATATAAGCGATGGAAAGATGATTGCGAACACCCAACTCCCGCAAGGCTTGTGCGGAATTCTCTGAACGAACTAGATTCCCTGCATTGAAATCGACACCGAATTGCCAATCCAGTGCCATGGCCGCGTGAGTCTGATCACCAGCCAAAGTGGCCAATTCGGAAGCGCGGCGGAAATGTCGGTACGGGTCAGCGCCTACTCCACCGAGCGCATTCAATGCAATACCACAGGCCATGTGCATTCGTAGCAGGTCGTGATGCATCGACTCATCCTGTTCCGCCAACGATTCATATTTCAGGGCCGCAGTCAGCTGACTGACCGATTCATGGGTTGCACCTGATCGTAGTGTTCGCTCACCTGCACTAACCCACAAACTGAACGCTTGTTGCCAATTATCAGCGCGATCATAGTGTTGTGCAATCAATTCGGGGCGCAACGAAGAGTTGGAATCACTGTTAGCTACATAGCAGTCCGCAATGACCGCGTGAAACCGCTTCTTTCGATCGTTTAGCAGACTCTCGTATATTGCATCTCGAATAAGCGCATGACGAAAATTATAAATTCGATTGTTGTCTTTTTCCGTACATGTCAATATGTTCGACTGCACCAACTCATCCAACCCGCTTCTGATCTCCAGATCGCTCAGTACGCCAGTATCCCTAAGTAAGGCTTCATCAAAATTACGAGCGACCACAGCCGCAAGTTGCGCAATGTCTTTTCCTGTCTCAATGCGATCAACCCTGGCCAACAATGATGCTTGCAAAGTCAACGGGATCTGGTTAATGCCTGCGTTCTGAAAATCCAAGGTTGTATCTTCACTGTTTGAATTTTGCTCAAGACACATGCTGGCAATTTCTTCGATATACAAAGGATTTCCGTCGCATTTATCGACAATCTTTTCAACCAGGTCAGGGTTGATATCCTGATTCAATGAAGACGCAATCTCCGACACCATCAGACGTACTTCACTTCGAATGAGGCGGGTCAACGATAACGTCGTAACGTGCGGATACTTTGTAATTGATTGTGAGCCAGGTCGACCAGTCACACAAACCAGTACTGGAATATCAAGCGAGCGACCAACCAGTTCGGCAAGGCCCAGTTCGGAGGTCGCATCGATCCATTGTTCATCTTCAACAATAACCAATACTGGTCCATGTTGTGCTCGACGAACTACATGATCGATCAAGGCAGCTTGCAACGTAGACAACATATTGCCTGGCGCAGCGACCACGGGGGTCAGATCATGCCTCTCGGTAATACCGAGCAAAGTGGCACAGAACTCCTGATGTTCCGGAGAAAGACCCAACTCTCCGCCTAGGATCTGTTGCAGCTTGCCTCGACGAATTTCTAGTGTATCGTCAGGCTGAAACTGCACAAGATCAATCATGTAATGCAACCAAGGATGCAATGGGGTAGACATATGTTGGTTGGAACACTGAAACCGATAGGTGACAAACACCTGATCTTCGATTAATTTTTCAAACTCGTAAATCGAACGGGACTTACCCATACCCGCTTCACCGTACAAGAAGACCAACTGACCCTCCCCTTCAAGTACGGCGTTCCATCGTCCTTGCAACATATCAAGTACATATTGCCGACCGATGATTGGCGTCAAAGGTGTTGATGTGTAATCGAATCTGGAAACGGTTGCGACGGGCGCAACGACCACATAAGCGCTGATCTCGTCTTCAAACCCCTTCAAGCGCAAATCACCAGTGTGCGTAAATTCGAATCGCTTGCAGGCCAATCGCCGAGTGTCATTGTCGACAACAATTGTTCCCGTATCAGCAACAGATTGAAGGCGTTCGGCCAGATGCGGTGTGGTGCCAAAGGCAATGACGCGGCGTCCTAATTCAATGCGCTTTGCCGCACCAATCACTACAAGCCCTGTAGCGATACCGATTCGACATTCAAGCCTGTGCTCAGCTGAACGATTGAATTGCTCCAGCACCTCGACAATATCAATTGCCGAACTAACTGCATCTGCCGCTGGTGATTCACTTACGACCGGGTATCCGAAATACGCTTCGAACCCATCTCCGGTGTAGCCGGCGACAATCCCCTGGTAGCTATCAACCACTTGATGTGCCGAGCTCAGGAACTGCTCCATCAGTGCCAGAAATTCCTCAGGGTCCAGACCATCGACCAAGCGAGTGGATTCCACCAGATCACAGTGAAGGATGGTTAAAAACCTGCGCTCTGCCGAATCCTGAAATTCCATTTAGCTGATTACATTCATATTACCGGCTCAGTGTATTCCAGCATGAGCAAACGCGCCAACAGCACTTTCATACAAACAAGCTAAAAAATCATACTTACCCTGTATGTGATAATTCTCACAGCATTGCGCAATATTCTGCATACCTCGCACAGGTATTGCATCAAGATGTGCGAATTACCACGGCAGAAATGCAAGCCGATGCTGCATTATAAAAGCTAATGGGTGAAGGAAGTACAGCTCTGGACCCACCATTGATTAAAAGAGACGTTGCAAATGTCAAACAACAGCTCATTGGCGGTCAAAAAATCGTCAACTGAAGACACTCCGCCTATCGAAGATCTCAATAAGGATGGAGGTGTTCTCGTTGAAAAAAAAACCTACTCAATCGTTAACGTTTTCGGTGATCCGTCGATTTCACGTGATCCTTCAAACCTACCAGTGATAGAGCCACCTGAAAATTCTGAAAAGCCAGAAAATCCTCGGAAAAAAAACCTCTTGAGCAAGCTGAAGTCATTGCTGGTTGGCTGACCGTACACTCAACACCCGAGCACATCGCTTACTTGGCCTGAACCAGCAACTCTTCACTCGAGTGAAACGCCTGATGGATTTGGCGTTTCACTGACAACGACTCAAAGACACTACCTAAGGTTTCTTGGGCGTCTGATATTCGACTTCTTTTTGAAACGATTTCCAGGTTGTCTCGTAGCCTACGAAACCTTTGTCATTTGCATCCATCTGACGCGTCTTGACATACTCCGTCACGCCCTCAGGCACTATTGGTCGTTCTTTCTTTGGCTCACTCATCAGTAACTCCTCATTTACGCTCTAAAAAAATCTCGTTCAATAACTTCAATTGTTCGTTGATACTTTTTCACTGACACACTCAAGCACCAAACTCGTCTCACACTTGCAATGAAGCGACCAGTTCTCGCGCCTGTTGTGATCGTTCCATAGCCTTTGCCTGATAGTGCTGATACTCGGTACCTTCGAACAGCTTGCAGATCTTGTCAAACTCGGCAACCGTAGCTTCAGCCATATCCAGATAATCAGACTCCACGGCAAGCGAGTACATGGCTGAAGCTCGATTAGCTGACACCATCGCCCAAATCAAAGGTACAGCATCATTACTAAGCACCTTCAGCACCGCATCGTACAGTGGGATCGACGCTTCCAAAGAACCGATATCCTCTTCTCGCTCACCAAGCATCTGCAACGCAGCAGCCAGGTTGTTTTGTGTAATTGCACAGGTGTAGGCGTTCTTGTCTGATGTACGTTCACTCAAGGCATTACGAAATGCGACCACTGACTGCTCAAGTGTGCGTGCTCCACGTCGATGGGTACCAAGCTGGTACAGCACGGTACCCACATCGCAAAAGACACCCGCCCACTCGTCAGCCATGTCTTCGCGCGGTAACAAGTTCACTGCCTCCTTCAACGACGCCAATGCCTGTTTGAGCATCTGCGTATCGTCCTCGAGTACACCAATCGTCTGCATGACCAGAGCCAGGTTGCAGGTAGTCTGCGCCCACTCAAGTGGCATGGTTTCCCGAGTCCGAATTTCATGCGCCTGCTCGTAGGACAAGGCGGCCTGCTCCAGGAAATGTACACTGCCGCTACGTTGACCTATAAACCCCATGACATCACCGATATTGTGGTGAATAGCGGAGAGACGGGCTGGATCCTCCTCGCGATCGGTCATCATCTGCATGCCTTGAAGCAACTCGATCGATTGCTGAAAAACGTGGGCGCTACCAAGACGTAGTTCTCGTCTGTCAGCCTCATCTTGCAGCGTCTCCTGAGAGTTTGCCCATTCAATCAACGTTGGCTTGTTTGCACTCAATTCAAACACGGTACGTTCAAATCGATCAATCGCCCGGCCCAGCGCTCCATACACTGGCGACTCCTTGTCAAGAACACCCAGCAAGCTACGACCATTGTTCTGGTGACGCCATTGAAACGACACGCCAAGACCAGGGGTCAACAAGGTTTCTGAATATAGATGAGCCAACTCGACGTCTCTGTTATGGTCAGAGCATTAGCCGGAGACAGGTTTTACAGACTGATCAGCACCGACGATATCGCTGATATCAGGCTCCGCACCGACTGGCCCACCGACTTCCATTTCTTCCTCGGTGGCATCTCGCACTGTTACGACAGTCAATTTAAAAATCACCTCACGACCACAGAGAGGATTATTACCATCTATGGTGACTGACTTGTCGTCAACGCGAGTCACGATAAACGTTTTGTTTTTACCCTGATCACTTTCCATCAAGATGGAGGTGCCAACAACCCGGTATTCCTCCGGCACATTCTCGATTCGATCAGTGACCACCAGTGACTCATCGCGCGGCCCAAAAAGCTTGTTGCAATCGATAGGCACATCAATAATGTCGCCAGCGAGCTTGCCCTCCAGCTCAGACGTTACTTGCGGGGCAAGAATTTCATTAACCCCATGCACGTAACCGATTGGAAACTCCACCTCGGTCAGAACACTGTCGGTTTTCGCATCGATAACTTTATATGTCAGTTCAACAAGTTTGCCGTCACCAATAGGGTCTTTTATCAAATTTTCACTCATTTACATGACTCCGTAGCAATTGCAAACTGATAAATATCAGACTGACTTGAGCTGCCAATCAAATACCGTCGTTAAAAAATGGAAGCGCCGTAGATCTTGACTTCGCCTTCCTTGTTGTAGCCAAGAACCATCCTGCCTAACCACTCACCGGCTTTTTTGCTACTACGCATTCGATACAGCACCGACACATGTTCATTGCGACGAATCAGACCGAGGCAGTCGTAGTCTGGGTCAAGGTTTCTTGTCAGCTCGCTTTTGGCAAACTGCTTGCCGATTTCAATTTCATTTAGGCCAAACAACAGTTCATAAGAAAAATTGCGAATGAACTTCCCGTATTCACCTTCGTTGGAATACTTGATCAGATCGTCCCACATCGGATGGGAAAGCGCGAAAATCTCGTCGTCTGTTAGCTCGATTATATTCATCGGTTTGATTGGACAGGGAACACTAGGTATTTCCAAATGCACCAAAAGACAAACTGCACTAGTTAGAGAGTAGCGCTGACTTGAAATTGGAACACTATGCGAAACAGTATTTGATAAAGACTTAACAAAAGGGGTTGCCGCCATTTGGCAGCAACTCCCTACATTGGAGCCGAACTAGGCCGCGTCTTCCTTGCCATCAACATCAGCAAGATGATAAAGCGGTGCTTTCTCCATCGTGTATTCACCCGTTTCAGGATCCCGTCTGGATACAGTCAGCACATGCCAGTTCGCATCGTCGAGCTTCATGTGATCACCACGATAATAATATCCAGGCCAACGAGTTTCCTTACGGAACAAGGTATGTTGAACAACCGATTCAGACGTCAGATGACGATGCTTGATTTCCCAGGCTCGCAATAGCTCGTGGATATCCTCAGCGGCCACCTTCTCAAGATCCTCTTCCAATAACTTGAGTTTCTTCAAACCAATGTTCAACAGCTTTTCATTGGTCATGTAGCTGACGGTAACCCCACCAGCATACTCATCCATCAACTTTTGCAGACGATCAAGTGCTTGGCGCGGATTGATGTAATTCGGGTTGACTGACCCAGCAGTAATCTCGTTACGATAAACCCGATAGGTTTCCATTGGCTTGTAGACTTCTTCTTTGCGACGTTCTATCTGCGCGTCGGAAATCTTGATCCCCTCCGCTTTGCCATCATCAATGTATTTACAAGCAGCTTTTGCCGCAATTCGCCCTTCCGTGAATGAGCCAGAAGAAAATGCATGTGGAGTACCACCAACAGCATCGCCTGCACCAAACAGACCTTCAACCGTGGTCATGCGGTTATAGCCCCACTGATACTCAGGAGGGGACAAATCCTCTGGGCCGGAGCACCAGGCGCCACAACCCGTCGCATGTGAACCCATGACATAAGGCTCTGATGTGGTGAGCTCAGGGTTTTCGTATTTCGGGTCCACATCAGTCGATGCCCACAACACTGCCTGACCCACCGTCATGCCGAGGAAGTTATGCCAGCCAATCTCTTCAAGATGTGGATCCTGAAACGCTTCCATGGTTACCATGTGGATCGGGCCACGGCCTGCATTCACCTCGGAAATAAAAGCATGGTTACGTAGGCAAGTCGGGATCGGACGATGGCTAAGATGAGACGCCTCCGGGTCCAGATATTCCTTGCCAACCATCTCCTGTAACGATGGCCACCACTTGGATTCATATTCTTCACCCATGCCATTCTGGGTATAGGTTTTCAGATGCAGGAAGTAGGCGCCGACCGGGCCATACCCGTCTTTGAATCGCGCTAGCACGATACGGTTTTCCATCTGCGTCATCTTCGCACCCGCATTGATCAGCAGGCCATACGCAGAACCCGATGACCAAGGTGCATACCACACCCGACCAGCACCCTCACCGACCGAACGTGGTTTGAAAATATTAGATGCACCGCCAGCGGCTACGATAACTGCCTTTGATTTGAAAACATGGTAATTACCGGTTCGGACATTGAAACCGACTGCACCAGCAACGCGGTTTTCTTTGGCATCGTCCATCAACAGGTGGGTCACACAGATTCGGTTGAACACCTTGTCCGCCGATTTCTTTGCCGCTTCCGCGACAATCGGCTTGTAGGACTCTCCGTGTATCATGATTTGCCAGCGTCCTTCACGCAGGAAGTTACCCGTCTTCGGATCACGCATCAGGGGCAGTCCCCAATCCTCGAACTGATGCACGGTTGAATCAACATGACGCGCCATATCAAACAACAGATCTTCGCGAACCATGCCCATCAAGTCGATGCGCGCGTATCGGACATGATCTTCCGGATTATTCTCGCCGAATCGCGTACCCATATAGCAATTGATCGCATAAAGACCCTGTGCCACAGCACCAGAGCGATCAATATTCGCTTTTTCGGCAATGACGATCTTCTTGTCCTGCCCCCAGTAACGAGCTTCAAAAGCTGCACCAGTGCCACCGAGCCCAGCCCCGCAGACCAGAATATCGATGTCGTCTTCGACAATCGTTTTGTACTTCATTAGTAAGACACCCCTTTCTTCATCACCACTCCATTGGTTTCAAAGGTGTGAATGCCGCCATCATCAAAACGGATGTACTTCGGTTCATTGAACAGCAGCTGACTGTCGCGTTGTTCCTGAGTAGGCCCTTCGACATCGCGTAGTTGAGGCGTTGCACTGCCCCAAGGCTTAGTGGTTATCGGCGCCAACAAATCCATGTCTTTTTCACCGTTGCGAAACTTGATGCGCCACGCTATGACACCCTTCTCTTCATCACGCTTTACACGGACTGAATGCCCCAGAGGTGCAAAGTCTGCATAGCCTCGAACGTCAATCGCCTCGTGTGGACAAGCTTTGACACAGGAATAACATTCCCAACACATATTGGGTTCGATGTTATAGGCGCGGCGGGTTGTTGTATCGATATGCATGATGTCTGATGGGCAGATATCGACGCAGTGTCCACACCCGTCACAACGAGTCATGTATACAAAAGTTGGCATGGTAAATTCTCCAGACTTGTTGAGATCAATTAGTAGTGATTGGCGGATTCGCGCTTGATACCGAGACCCATGTTGGGCGGATTGGTGCCCATGTACTCCGGGATATCGGGAAATTTGGCTTGAACTTCCGGATCGGACAGATCGTAGTCGGCCGGCAAGTTAAGTCTCGAACCATCGGCCATAGCCACTTTTTTCTGAAAAGCTGCAGCCGGCTTGAAAAACATATGAGCGAACTTGGACCAATAAACAGATCCAAACAACACCGTTGAACTGATTATGAACAGTGCGAAAAGAAAAACTGAAAAGCCACCTGTGCCAATAGCCTGAAAAAATGACCACAGCAAAGCGAAGGTTGCAGTGAACAGAAGACCCAGGATAAACAGGTCACCACGACCATTGAATTGATTCCACTTGACACCTTCTGAGGCAACGTCAACGCGAATGGCAAACCAGAACCAATAACCACCTACACACAATGACAAGGCACCAAGATGCCACAGTAAAGGAACAAGCGCTGGTGCTGTTGCAGCAGTGCCGGTGTATTTGAAAATCAACAAGGCTGTCGTTACGACAAAAAAGATGAAACCATACATGGTCATCAGATGGGAAAGTCGACGACGCTTGTTGCAGAACTCTGACGAGGTCAGCACTTCATTGGCAACTGTCTTGACAGCGAGGCCAACCTTCTTGCCACTACCTACTTTGACTTTCGCACCTTCCTGCGCTTTCTTCGAATTCGCGAAGAAATACTTTGCGCTTTGCTTGTGCACCATATCGAGCACAGTGCCACCGATAACGAGCAATATCATCAGCACGACATAACCCTGCATGACTGATGGCGAGATAAGTGCCGTAATCTCGGCAAATGGGTTGTTGGTTAGCATTAAGCTGAATCCTCCGCTGTTGCTGAATATCGAACGGACAGTAAATTTTGGTAGGACTTACTACGTCTGCCTGTTCGATATATATCGACCACATGAGGGGGTGATCTGAACAGGCTTTGGGTAATTCGCCAAACCGTTGTGTTGGGGTAATGATAAACGCTTAGGGGCATCAGGAATATTCAACGTTCTAATGTACCTATAAGTATTGTTGATAAGCCTGTCAGATGGGCGGCAAAGTAGAACCTTGAGGCCTATACAGAGCCTATCTGACCAGGCCAACGCCCGGTTCTGGATCACACAAGTCCAGTACTGGATCACACAAACTTAACTCCAGCCCGACCACCGTCCTCTTCGCACTACAAAGCAGTGACAGCATCTTGAGGGTAGACGGCAAATATTCAGCCCAGAAGACGCTGACCAAAGATGCACCGGAACGCGTCAATTCATGGACTATCGAGTACAATAATGCCTTGTTTTTTGACCTTTTAACTCTACAAACCCTCGGCCGCTAACCCCGGGGAGAACCGCGAATACCCTCGCAGTTGTCCTTTAAGCTAGCTCGGCACACACAATGGCATAACCTGACTACGGAATACTGATGAACACTCTCATTTCGCCACATGGGGCGGACTCGCTGAAACCACTTTTTGTCACGAACGACGCCGAGCGAGCAAATCTGAAAAAAGAATCCGAGGGCTTACCCTCCACGATCGTAAGCTCGGCCACAGCAGGCAACGCCGTGATGCTGGCGGCGGGCTATTTTACGCCGCTCGACGGGTACATGAACAAAGCCGATGCTCTGTCAGTTGGGCAATCCATGCAGACCACCAGCGGGCTGTTCTGGCCTACGCCCGTACTCAACCTGGTCAAATACGCCGAAAACTTCAAGGTGGGCGATCGCGTTGCCTTGCTGGACCCTAACGTAGACGGCACGCCAGTGCTGGCAATCCAGACGATACAGTCCATTGACACGTTTACAGCTGACGAACTCAGTACGCTGACCGGTCAAATTTTCGGTACTACCGACCCAGAACATCCTGGCGTCGAAGCGTTCAATTCGCAGGGAAACATAGCGTTGGCAGGCCCGATTCAAGTGCTTAACTACAGCTACTTCGAATCTGACTTTCCCGATACTTTTCGCACCGCAACTCAGATACGTGACGACATAACGGCGAACGGCTGGAATCGGGTCGTCGCCTTTCAAACGCGAAACCCCATGCATCGTGCGCACGAAGAACTCTGTCACATGGCAATGGAACGGCTCAACGCTGACGGTCTGGTCATACATATGCTACTCGGCAAACTCAAGCCAGGTGATATTCCAGCGCCTGTGCGTGATGCGGCTATTCGAAAAATGATCGAACTATATTTTCCTGCCAACTCGGCCATGGTAACGGGCTATGGTTTCGATATGCTTTATGCGGGCCCACGTGAAGCGCTACTGCATGCCGTATTCAGGCAGAACATGGGCGCCACACATTTTATTATCGGGCGCGATCATGCCGGCGTTGGCGATTACTACGAGCCGTTTGAAGCACAAGACATTTTTGATCAAATACCAAAGGACGCACTGAAAATCGAGCTGTTTAAAGCCGACCACACGGCCTACTCGAAAAAGCTGAACAAGGTAGTCATGATGCGTGAAGCACCCAACCATACAAAAGAAGATTTCGTTCTCTTGTCCGGTACGGCAGTGCGCAAGATGCTCAGTGAAGGCGTCGCCCCTCCGCCGGAATTCTCACGACCCGAAGTCGCGAAAATATTGATGGAGCACTATCAACTCGGCTGATAATCCGCAAAGAACAAATTGCGAGGGTTCGGGCAATCAAAGTTTGTTGTATTTGGTCGCAGTCCCTCGCGATTTCTCCACAGGGTATTTTTTGTGGTTTTCGGCGATCTTTTCGGCAGCGGCCTGCTGAATATCAATGCCGGCACGTTCGGCAACCAGTAGCAGGTATAAAAAGACATCTGCACATTCCTCGCGCAACCGTTGATGCATTTGCTCATCTTGGATTTCGTTTTCAAAACTACTCTCTGACTTCCACTGAGTCAGCTCCAGCAGCTCGCTGGCCTCCAGATTAAGAGACAGAATCAAATCCTTCAAGGAATGAAACTGCCGCCAATCGCGCGCATCACGAAACTCGATCAATTGTTGCGTGAGCTCTTCAACAGAAGGTGGGCTTTTACTCATAATCGATTGGCCTTTCTATGAATACATGCTAGCTTGATCATCGCTCACAAAACCCTCTCGAAAAGCCCCTTTCAAACACTTGCTTGACGATAAACTAAGACAACAATGACCCTGCAGATTGTTCAAATTTCGGACACACACGTTTCGAGCGACTTTCCACAACGCCTGAGTGATTTGGAGAACTGTGTTCGCGCAATCAATGAACTGGACACGAGGCCAGAATTGGTTGTTCACACTGGCGACATATCGCATAACGGGAAAAGCGAAGAATACCATAGCGCAAAAGATGTACTGAATCAGCTCAACATGCCCTACTTCGTCATGGCTGGAAATCGCGACAATCGAGCAGAATTACTTGCCGCATTTGCCGATGCCAGATACCAACTACCGAACGACGGCTGGGTACAGTACTCGATCGAAAAATACCCAATACGTTTGTTGATGGTCGATACAGTCAGCGAAGGTAGTAACAAAGGGCAACTATGTGAGGCACGCCTGCGTCATCTTGAAAAAATGTTGATGACCGATACATCAAAAGCTGTGTGTCTGTTTCTTCACCACACACCTTTTGCAGCGCTCGGGATACCCGACCCATTCCAATTCGAAGACTGGGGCGACGTGGATAAACTTAGCTCATTGTTGTCACGTTTTAGCAATATAAATGGCATTTACTGTGGACATGTACACCGCTTTATGGAGGGGGAAATCGCAGGCCTGACTGTAAGTGCTATCTCATGCCTGGCAGGTGATCTGCGCAAAGGCGAAGTCAGTGATGCACAACGAAAACTACCTGTATTCAAAGAGCTGGCACTACCGACCCAGGTTAAAAAGAGCTGATCACCTTATACAACTGTTAAATCCAAAGGGCCGCAGACACATTCTTTACCTGGCACAATCGAATTCAAGCAGTTGCTTCAGCCGCTATGGCAAAAATCCGCACAGCCGCAGCCTTGCCCTTGAGTTTCACGTCACCCAGCTCTTGCGTTGGCACACCTTCATCCAGGGAACGACAGGTGGCGTCATCAATCAAAATCCGACGTCGGGCCACTTTGGTATGCGTTTCCAACCGGGAAGCCAGATTAACCGTATCGCCTATGCAGGTATACGTCGCTCGCTTCTCAGTACCCGCATAGCCTGCGATTACTTCGCCGGTGGCAATGCCAATGCCGATATGAATCGGCACCTTATCGAGCTCAGCTCGCTCAGTGTTGAACCGCTCGATCAGACCAATCATTTCCATCGCAGCATTCACAGCACTGCCCGCGCAATCCTCAAGCGGCGAAGGTGCACCGAATACAGCCATCAAGCCATCGCCGACCATTAAAGTCACGATACCACCATGATTACTGATGGCCTCGAACATCAGCAAGTAATAATGATTAAGTAGCTCTATCGTCTCCTCCGGATTCTGGCTTTCGCACAATGGCGTGAAATCACGGATGTCACAAAACATCACCGAGACATGAACCCTTTTCCCACCTAATGCAAATCCAGATGTGTGCAGATCCTGTTCAACCTCGGCTGTCGCGAACCGTCGCACGAGTTCGCGCTGTTCATCGCGCAAGCGCTTCTTCTCCAGACTGGCACCGATTCTGGCTTTCAGCAACACTCGGTTCAAGGGCTTGGGCAAGTAGTCCTCAGCGCCCAAACCAATACACTGCACAATGTTTTCCAACCCTTCCAGCGATGATGTGACGATGACCGGGATATCTCGCAGATCAGGATCAGCCTTGACCTTCTCAAGCACTTCAAATCCGTTCATGACAGGCATTTCGATATCAAGCAGTAACAGATCGAAGGGCTCTTGGCGCAGTTTCTCCAACGCAAGCTGACCGTTCTCGGCCAGCGCGAAACGATGGCCGTCAAGTTCCAGGTAGCGTGATAACAAGAGGCGATTGACCTTGTTGTCATCAACAATCAGCAACCGCGCCGCCTGATCAACCATCGATCAACACCAACAACGCCTGCCGAACGCCTTCATACGTTCCTTCTAACGTAGACAAAGACGCTTCGTCGACTGGCTGATCAGCAGCGAGACCCTGTAGTTCCAATGCATGACTCTGATCTGCAAGCGTGGAAGCACCAAAAATTTTCGCATTGGACCTGAGAGAGTGGGACGCCAGGCGAAACGCGTCGGCATTGCCTTCAGCCCACGCAGCGCGCAATTCTGAGAGCATGATGGGCGCCTCTTCAAAAAAGGTATTTATCAGCTCAGTGAGATACTCAGGACCGATCGTGTCCTGAAGCTCTTGGTAAACCTTGAGATCAATTGGGTTATCGATCACAGTCGCAACAATTCCCTTTTAGTCGAACACTGGCAAGCCAACGTTGCAAAATATATCCACGTGGGCGTAGCGCCCGTCAGAAGCGGAAAAAACGTCCTGTTTCCTCACCCACAAACGAGGGAATAGTACCCTTTTTTCTCGCTTGACTCCACACTACAAGGCCTAATCATGACCCCATTCCATCAACCCAAAGACTAGGTACTGGACTACAATATGTACCAGGCCATCAACATCTGATTTGCCGTCGCCTCGACACTCGAGAACGAATTCAACATAGCGGACGTGTCTTGAAAATAATCAAGAGAATATATATGCGGAACATCCGAGCGATGTACCGTGATCACTAATGTATTGAAGGTCCAAGAGAATCGTTGATGGAAAAGAGTATTTTTAAGTTCATCTGGAAATATTCAAGGAAAAACCAACTCACCCTTTTATTCCTTACTCTGCTGTCTTTTCCAATTTTGTATCTCTCGTTGGAATTACCCAAACGTATTATCAACGACGCGATTGGAGGGACTGGCGAAAGTGTAGTTATTTTGGGCTTCGCGTTCACCCAGGTCCAGTTCTTACTCGTTTTATGTGTTGGATTTTTATTGGCTGTGCTGGCCAATGGGTTGCTGAAGATGCGGCTCAATACGATGAAAGGTGTACTGGCGGAACGGCTGTTGAGACGTTTTCGCTTCCAGCTGCTGACACGGATCCTGCGATTTCCCCGACCCTATTTCCGCAACACCAGTCAGGGCGAACTGGTCGCGATGGTCACATCCGAGGCTGAACCGCTGGGTGGGATCATGGGCGATATGGTGTCCCAGCCGATTCTACAGGCGGGCCAGATGCTCACCATTCTGGCATTTCTATTCGCGCAGAGCATTTGGTTTGGGCTAGCCGCCATTGCCTTGATTCCCTTGCAAGCGTGGATCATTCCCAGGCTTCAGCGCCAAATCAACCAGCTCAACAAAAGTCGGATTCAGGAGGTTCGCAAACTGGCAGCCGATATCGGCGAAACCGCCGCCGGGGTGAGTGATATTCGAACCAATGGTGGTCTGAGGTACCGGATGTCTCTGTTTTCCAATCGCCTGGGTAATCTCTACGACTACCGCTTTGCCATTTATCAAAAAAAGTACTTCATGAAGTTTCTGAACAACTTCATCAACCAACTGACTCCTTTTTTCTTCTATTCCGTCGGCGGTTATCTGGCAATAACAGGGCACATCACTGTTGGGGCATTGGTAGCCGCTTTGGCTGCATTCAAGGATATGTCGTCACCGTGGAAAGAGTTACTGGCTTACTACAACACAACCCAGGACGTGGCCGTACGATGGGAAGCCGTCATTGAACGTTTCGCGCCAAGCTCTCTGGTTGACGACAGTTTGTTTGAAGGTACGCCGAAGAAAGATCTGAGCTTGAAAGGTGACATCGACATTCGCGGTGTTACCGTCCTCAATGCGGAAGGCCAACCCGTATTGGAAGACATAAACCTGACAATCCCCCAAGGCGCTCGTGTTGCCGTCAAAACAAGCAATGAAACCGCAGCGTTGGCTTTCGCGGATCTTCTGACACGCGAAGTCATTCCACAACACGGAACAGTAACCATTGCCGGGCACGATTTACTCGAGATACATCAAGAAACCCTGGCCAATGCCATCGGCTACGCACACTCCAATCCTCATATCCTACAAGGCACGCTCGGCGAAAATATTTTAATGCCGTTGAAAAACAAGCCATTGGATGACTTGGAGATGGGTTCGGGCTTAACCAGTTTCCAGAAAAAAGCGAAGCAGTCCGGCAACAGCATTGATCCATTTGATACTGAATGGGTCGACCCGACAATAGCCGGTCTTCAGTCCTCAGATGAAATCAGGGAATGGTGGTTCCAATTGGTCCAGGCGATGGGCATTGACGATTTCATGGTTCGACGAGCCCTGCGTTCGCGCGTGGTTGTTGAAAAGCAACAGAAATTCACCGAGGCCATCGTCAAACTGCGACCGGAAATTGCCTCGCGCCTGGCGGAGGCGGGTCTGGATGACATCGTGTATGGCTTTCATCCTGAAAAATTCAACCCAGTCTCACCCTTGGGCAGTAATCTGCTTTACGCCTACCCGACTCGGATACTTACCCAATTGTCTTTGTCACAAGAAGATAATTTCGTAAAAATAATTCGCGAGAACGGGATCGCAGACGAGATCATGCAGATGTCGGTCGCTTTGATCGAAAACCTGATGGCAACCTTTGGCGATGATGGCACAGATCACCCATTGTTCAGAAATTTGAATCTGGACGAAGAGCTCTATCAACGACTTGGGGCGATCATAAAAAAGCGCCGCGATGTCGGCGATACCGGACTGCCGTTTGAGGATTATTCATTAATGCTGACGGTACCATTCGCATTTTCGGCTGAACAAATGGGTCCTGCGTTCAGCGAGAGCTTCAAGGAACGTGTACTGGAGATCCGCAAGAAAAACTCAGCTCAAATGGTCCAGGCGCTAGGCAATCTGTTCGAACCCATAGATTCGCAAAAATACATTCCGATATTGACGGTAATGGCTAATGCGCTCTTCGGGCGAATCTCAAGTATCGCCGGAGCTCGTAAGGAAGAGATCGAAGATATTATCGTCGACGTTCTGAGCAAACACGGCTTACGGCGCCTGGCAGCAGAATCCATTTACGATCTATCAATATCAACGGGGGGTAAAAATTTGCCAGCCGTTTTCAAGGAAAGGATTGCATTTACGCGAGCGAGTATCAAGAAACCAGACATTTTAATTCTTGGCAACTCCCTGGCTAGTCATGACAGTGACGAACGTAACTTGATGAGAGAACGTGTCAGCAAACTGATGCCGGACACCACCAAAATATTTATTGAAAAACAAATTTTCAACCCTGACAGATACGATCTTTATATCGAGATTGTTAACGGACGTATTGACGGCAATACCCGACAGGAAATTTCGCAAAGCAGCGATGCACGTCAAGATCTGAATCATAAAATTGAGGCCATCGCGATGACTGACTTGTTCGGTGGGCTAGATCGAAAACAACAGCGATTACTCGCCTTTAGTGCCGAGTGGTACGAAGCAAAATCTGATTCAACCATATTCGCCGCAGGAGACAAGGCAGATGCAGCGTTCTTGTGCACGAAAGGCTCAGCGGCGCTCTATTCACCTGGCGATGAAGGCCAGCGGCGACTGATATCGGAAATACTCCCGGGGCGATTGATTGGCGATCTGTCAGTGATCCTTAAAGAACGACGCCCTTTCAATCTTGTCGCCTCGGAAGATTGTACCTTCCTGCGCATCGGTGCTCGCGAATTGATGGCAGTCATCGAAAACGACGCCTTGGTTGCGTCCAGTCTCATGAAGACTGTGTCTGGACACCTGAGCATTGCAGCCGGGAGGAATCTGGCGTTACGAGCGTATTCTTCAGAACGCGGAGTAGACTTGACGGAGTTTGATACAAAGCATTGATTTCATCGCGGACCCCGTCGTCGATTCCATCGGGGATTCCGTCGAGAATTTCATTGGGATTACATCGAGATCGACTGCGCCGATAGCTTGATGTCCAACTGCAAACTTCCCTCATTAACCAACCAGCGTCTGATCGTATACTCCCGTGTACCCGAACTATGCATCGGGTCCGCATTTGCAATCGCTTTTGCAGCATCGAGTGACGTCGCCCGATAGACAATCATCCCGACCCCCTCCATTAACTCCCCAGAAAGATCTGACAATGGCCCGGCAAACGCAAGCGTTCCGGCTTTCTCTTGCTCACCTTGGTAGGCAAGATGATCCGGCAGTATTTGCTGCATAACCTCTGGAGGTTTGACCGGCGTGCTGATCACGACATACAGCTCCAGAGCCAATGAACCGCGTTGCTGGGCAGCAGATTTGTAATCGTTCCATGCTGGCATTAATGACTCCTGGAGAAAATATCGATATTAATTGACAAAGTATCAAAAAATCGTCAAAACTGCTGAGCCATCCCTAAGATCTTACTTAAGTAGAGTCCAATGAGATTTATTGTAGGACGCGGTGTCAAGCAATCGCCGGCAGAGAACCATGTATTTTTAATCCAGGGCGAGCAAGCCATCGATCTGACCGCTCAGGACGCCAACATTGGCAGTGATCTTATGCCATTGATCAATAGCGATGACGCGAACGGCTGGGTCAATCGTTTGCTGACCGGAGCCGCGCCTACCCCGCTCACCGACATCACGCCCGCTTTACCGGTTGCCGTTCCGAGCAAATGCATTTGCCTCGGCTTGAACTACATCGATCACATCAAGGAGGGAGGCTACGAGGTTCCGGAGTACCCAGCTCTGTTCATGCGTGGATTGAATTCGCTCATGCCGGCCCAGGCACCAATGATTCGACCCAGTTGCTCGGAGCAACTCGACTATGAAGTTGAATTAATGGTCATCATCGGCAAGGCAGGCAAACATATCTCGGCAGCCAATGCGCTTGATCATGTATTCGCCTACACCTTGTTCAACGATGGGTCGGTGCGTAACTACCAACGCAAGACACATCAATGGACACCCGGCAAGAATTTTGATTCAACTGGTGCCATCGGTCCTCATAGCGTCACACCTGATGAATTACCTGAAGGCGCAAACGGATTGAAAATTGAATCTCGCGTTGGCGATGAAATATTGCAGTCAGCCAATACCTCGGAAATGTTATGGCCAGTGGCCAAGACCTTGGCATTGATCTCAGAGTTCGCCACCCTGCAACCGGGTGATTACATAGCCATGGGCACCCCCCCTGGGGTCGGTCATGCCAGAACACCACAACGCTGGCTCCGACCAGGCGAAACGGTAGACGTCGAGATCGAAGGTATAGGCATTTGTTCCAACCCGATTATCGCTGAGGAAGATATGCCTGCGGGAGCGAAGGTGTAATGACCGCACCCACCGAAGCACAACTCACCGCTGCCAGTAAGGACGCACAAAACTACGTCAAAGAGCTACGCAAGATCAAACCACAGCTGGACGATGCATCCATTGATGTCATTCTCAGAGGGGCTCGCTCGCACTACGCATGGACGGATAAACCGGTAACACAAGAGCTTCTCGAAGCGCTGTATGCGATTACCGCGGCGGGTGCCACAAGCATGAATACTTGCCCTGCTCGGTTTGTATTTGTCTCCAGCACCGAAGGTAAGGAGCGTTTGGCAAAGTCGCTTAAGGAAAAGAATATCGACAAAGTGATGTCCGCGCCGGTTACCACCATCATCGCTTATGACCTGGACTTTTGGCACCAGCTGCCGTTCCTGTTTCCACATGAAGATCGGCGACCGTTTTTTGAAGGTAAAACGCAATATATAGAAGATACCGCCTTTCGCAACTCAACGCTGCAAGGTGCGTATTTCATGATCGCAGCGAGATCACTTGGGCTTGATGTTGGCCCCATTTCCGGTTTCTCCAATCAGATTGTTGACGAAGAGTTCTTCTCCGATAAACCGTGGCGATCAAATTTTCTTTGCAACGTTGGCTACGCCGATGAGTCGGCCTTGTTTCAGAAGCTGCCACGATTTGCTTTCGATGATGTCTGTTCCTTCCTCTAGGTAAACACATGGCCATAAAACAAAAAAACACGGTGACCTTACGCAGCGCCGCCGAATGTCCATCACATTCTCTGGCAAATTTGTCGGTTCGCGATCTGAGCTTCGCTATTGATGAGCCGCTTGAGCGTGGCGGCACAAACACTGGCCCTACCCCTACAGATACAGCCATTGGCGCGCTAGTAGGTTGTACTAACGTCATTGGCCACAAATGCGCCAGCAAGCTTGGTGTCGAACTTGGCAACTTGTCTATCGATGCCGCCTGCGAATTTGATCGTCGAGGTGTGACGCTCAGTGAAGAAATTGATGTGCCTTTTCAAAAAATCGTCCTGACCATAAAAGCCAGTGGCCCAGCCACACAAGAAGAGCTTGAAATGGTTGCAAAAGAAGTCGCTAAGTACTGCCCACTTGCAAAATTGTTCCGTCAGTCGGGAACTGAAATTGAAGAAGTCTGGCAATCAGCCTAGCTGATGCCTAACCGAGGAGAAATTGTTATGCAACTACGTTTACTAAGCTGTACAGCCGCGGTCGTGTTGACCGCTTTGACGCCACTAACGTCAAGTGCTGCTGAGAAAATAAAAGCGGTGGTAATTGACGGCTACCCAGCAAAAGCCATGTGGGTACAGGAGTTTTCCAACTTCTTCATCCCGGAAGTTGACAAGCGCCTGGCAGAATCCGGCAACTATGAGATGGATTGGCAGGAAAGCTATGGTGGCTCGATTGTCAAACCAAAGGGTGTGCTTGAAGGCATCAAACTGGGTCTGGGTGATATCGGTATTGTCACCACCATTTTTCATTCATCGAAACTACCCACCCAAGCAATTGCCGCAGTAACACCCTTTGTTGCAGCCGATGCAGAGGCGGTTGCAAAAGCGGTTGATGAAATCGCCAAGGAATTCCCGACCATGCAGAAGGAATTCGAAAAACAGAACCAGATATACCTTGCGACCGGAGTCGTACTGGATACATATCAGATGTTCAGCAGTAAACCTGTAGCCTCTTTAAAAGATATAGAAGGCGGCAAGGTTGCCGGTGCTGGCATGAACATGCGCTACCTTGAAGGGATTGACAAGGCCGTCGGTGTTCGCGGCGGTCTGACCGATTTCTACAGCATGCTGCAAACAGGCCTTGTCGATCATGCAATGCTATGGCCCGAAGCTGCCAAAACATTCAAGATTGCCGAAGTCGCACCCTACATGCTCAAAGCCGATATTGGTGCAGTCAATTCGAAAACGGTCACGGTCAATGCCGACTATTGGAAGAAACTACCCGATGAGGTCAAGCAGGTTCTGACTGACGTGTCTGTCGCTTACCGCGATCATGTATCAAAGATTGCCATGGATCGTGCGGCAGCAAGTCGAGACGCCTACGTTGCAGCCGGCGGTACAGTCATCGACGTTGAGCCATCCGATCGAGCAGCCTGGGCCACGGCAATGCCTAATATTGCAGCGGAATGGGCCAAAAAACTTGATGAGGCGGGCGAACCAGGAACCGATATGCTCAAAGCCTACCTCGGCAAACTCGAAGCCGCTGGTTTTGCAGCAACCCGTGATTGGGCATCAGATCTATAGTCGTTAGATCACCGCGAATTGTCAGGGCATAGCCCTGCCCTGACAACTTCACCATAGCTGATATTCAATGAGTCGTCTTCTCAACAAAGCCTCGCAGTATGCGGATCGCATCGCAGAGATCGCGAATGCAATCGGAACACTTGTCGTGTTGGGTCTGGTGGCGGTTGTCAACTATGACGTCATCGGGCGTGAGACGGCACGCGGTCCTTTCATGGGTGCGGTCGAACTGGTTCAGTTCTCGATGGTGCTCATCGTCTTTCTTCAGTTACCTGATGTGGTAAGGGTAAATCGCATGACGCGCTCAGACGGATTTCTGTCCATTGCAAGCAAACGATGGCCGACACTGGCGCGTCTGCTTGGAAGAGCCATCAATCTGATCGCCTGCGTGTTCATGATCCTGATCGCTGTCGCGATTTGGCCTGAGTTTGTCGAGACGTTCGAAACGCGCGATTTCTTCGGTGTACCGGGCGTTTTTACCGCACCTTGGTGGCCGATCAAACTGGTGATATTTCTGAGTGCTGTGTTGTGTAGCGTACTGTTCGCGTTCAAGGTCGTGTTTGGTGAAACACTCAATGCTCGCCATTCAAAACCAGTGACAGAGGCTTAGATTCCCGTGAGTCCACTTGAGATCGGGCTACTGTCCGTCGTCGCCATTGTCATCCTGATTTACCTCGGGATGTATATCCCGATAGCGTTGGGCGTTGTGTCATTTGTATCCATCTGGTTGATGCGAGACAACTTCGACCTGTCCATGAATTTGTTAAAAATCGCGCTCAGCGATAGCGTCATGGAATATACCTTCGCGACAGTACCCCTGTTCACCTTCATGGGTCTGGTGGTATCCAAAGCAGGCCTTGGCAGCGACATCTACGATGTCATGAACGCGGGTTTCCGCAAGATCAAGGGTGGTATCGGTATGGCAACGGTCGGTGCCAATGCCGTGTTTGCAGCCGTTACGGGGTCTTCGATTGCATCCGCCTCGGTGTTCTCAACCGTTGCGGTCCCACAAATGCTTCGCTACGACTACAACCCGCGCTTTGCAGTCGGAGTTGTCGCAGGCTCATCAGTACTCGGCATGATCATCCCGCCATCGGCCATGCTGATTATCTACTCGTTTGTCGCTGAACAATCTGTCGGCGATATGTTCCTCGCTGGCGTCTTCCCGGGCTTGTTGCTGGCAGTCGCCTATATTGGGGCAATCCTCTTTATGGGGAAATTCTTTCCAAACTTCGTGGGAGGAAAACCAGCCGAAGACTACGCGCCGATGAGCTTTAAGGAAGTACTGGTGAAAACGTTGCCACTGCTTGCCTTGATCGTCATTGTGCTCGGCGGAATTTACCGCGGTTGGTTTACCCCGGTCGAAGCCGGCGCTGTAGGTGCAACCGTTGGTCTGTTGATCGCAATACTGCGCCGTCGAATGACACTTAAAACATTCTGGGAAGCTTTGATTGAAACAGGTCATATCACAGCCGCCATACTGTTTCTGATCACGGCGGCGTCCATTTACAGTCGTATGCTGGGCCTTGCCGGCTTACCCAATGAAATGGAAGAGATCATTGCCCGCAATCAGTTGAGCTTTGTTGGCATCATGACAATCTATGTCATCCTTATGTTGTTTCTCGGCACCTTACTCGATACGGCATCGATCATTCTGATCGTGGTTCCTTTGTTCCTGCCGCTTATTGAAGTCATGGGCCTCAGTCCGGTGTGGTTCGGTATCATTACTGTTGTCGGAGCGGAAATTGGTTTGTTGACACCACCTTTGGGTATCAGCTGCTTTGTTATCAAATCTACGTTGAACGACGATCGCATCAAACTCAAGGATGTCTTCCTCGGTGCCTTGCCATTCGCCTTTGTCATGCTGATGGTTTTGGTACTGCTCATCAAATACCCGGCAATCAGTACTGCCATCCTGCGTTAAGGCGGATATTACTTTGCGAAATATTGACAAAGACACGATTTCGGACGCGTTCATCAACTATCTGGGCAAAGACACAAATCCGCGGCTACGCGTTGTCATGGAAAGTCTTGTCCGTCATCTACACGACTTCGTACGCGAAACGGAGCTGACGCACGAAGAGTGGCAAGTGGGTCTCGAGATTTTGCGCCGCGCCGGTGAAATCACTACCCCGGAAAGAGACGAGTTCGTATTGCTGTCAGATGTGCTGGGTCTATCGTCACTGGTCGACATGCTTCACTCATCCGAGACAGGCACCAGTTCCAGTGTATTGGGGCCGTTTCATATATCCAATGCTCCGGCTATGCCGATGGGCAGTGATCTGCGTGGCGACTATGAAGGCGAACTGATACTGGTCGAGGGCACAGTGCTCGATACCAATGGCAATCCGATTAAAGGCGCTACGCTTGATGTCTGGCAGACAGCGCCAAACGGTTTGTATTCTTCTCAGGACCCGGAACAGGATACGTATAGTTTCCATGCACTGTTCACGACGGGCGACGACGGGCGATATGGCTTCACAACCGTTCGACCGGTGAGCTACACGGTACCAACGGACGGACCGGTGGGAGACCTGCTCAAAGCAACGGGACGCCACCCTTGGCGCCCCTCGCACCTTCACTATATCGTCAAGGCGGAGGGCTACAAAACACTCGTAACCGAAGTGTTCCCGGATGATGATCCCTACCTGGACCAAGACACCGTATTTGGTGTCAGGGACGATCTCGTCATGACCTATAAACCGCAAGCCGCAAGCTCGTTTCCAGAAGCAGGCTACGTGCTATCGGGCAAAGTCGATGTGGATTACTCGCGCGTCGATTTTGATTTGGTACTGGACAGCTAAGACAGCCCGCTCAAAATAAAACGGGAACGAGATCTTCAATACAGCGCAAAACCTGAAAGATCAAAAAGTTGAAAATCTTTGAAATCTGATACTCATTTCAGATTCACACCCTGCTTCAACATGATCGTGAAGCAAGTGAGGCGGTGAGCTGATCGGTCAGAAAATCACCGGTACTACCATAATGCTGGACAAGAGCGCTCGCAGCAGCTTCCACGTCTCGCGCAAGAACGGCGTCAACGATATCCTTGTGCTCTCTGGCAACATCTCGTTGGTCATACTCGGTTGATTTTCCGGCAAGAAACCGATAGCGAATATTCAAGTCATAGAGTTGATCACAAAATTTCAACAAGATCGGCGAATCGCAGGCGGCCAGCAAGGCACGATGAAAAGCTTTGTGGCGTTTTTCAAAAGCTTCGGCGTTAGCTCGCGATTCCTGGTTCAGCCGATGATGATGCAAGATCAACGACTCTTCCCAGACTGTACCTCCATTGAGCAGGCTGTTCTTCAAGGCGAGTACCTCGAGCTGACATCGCAGCGCCAATATTTCCTGAAAATGCACCATGCTGGCAGGGGCTGCACGAAACCCACGTTGATCAATACGTTCAACCAGTTGATCCGAGGTCAACAAACTGAGTGCTTCACGTATAGGAGAAGTACCCGTATTCAATTTGACTTTTAGAGACTCTATTTTGAGCTTTTCCCCCGGTGCGATCCTTCCTTTAATAATCTGCTGGCGCAACTCATTGAAGACACGCTGGGTAGCCGACACATTAGTCGACTCAAGCATATTGGCATCACTGTCGATTTCGGTTTCGATCGAGCGGATAGGCATACTGATTCACAGCACGAGGATGGATAGCGTGCCTCAATATATCGGCTTATCCACTCTAGTGGAATCAAATTCGACTTTTTTCCGTGTTCACAGTGTCAAGAACCGAGATAGTCGCCAGAATACTAATAAAGAGTCGCACCGCTTATAATGTCGTTAACGCGAAAGACCCGCCATTCGCCTTTTGTTTACACTCCACCCAAATTCAAGCCTTGAGCCCCACGCATGAGCAAAACGGTTGTTAATTCCTGGAACGAGTTTGACCCGCTCAAACACGTCATTGTCGGTCGTGCGGACCACACCTGCATCCCTCCCAGTGAACCAGCTACCGAGGCCAAGGTGCCCGAAGACAGTGATATGCGGGGTATGTGGGGGCCACGTCCGCTTGAGACTGTCGAAAAAGCCAATGCCCAGCTTGACCACCTCGCCAGCACCTTGGAAGAACGCGGCATCAAGGTCGATCGCCCCACACCTATTCAATGGAATCAATCGGTCAACACGCCCGATTTCTCAACAGCCAGCCAGTTCGGCTGTATGCCACCTCGTGATGTCCTGCTAACCATTGGCAATGAAATTCTGTCAGCCCCCATGTCGTTTCGATGCCGTTACTTTGAGTACCTGGCCTATCACGACCTGATGCAGCGCTACTTTGATGAAGATCCAAACTTTCGATGGGAGCAAGCGCCACGTCCACGCCTCAATGATCACTCATACCAATCTGGCTATTTCGACGAAATCACAATTGAAGAACGGTTGAAACGAACGGCTGAGCTGGATTTTGTCACGACCGAACACGAGCCCCTGTTTGATGCTGCTGATGTCTGTCGTCTGGGCAAAGACCTGTTCGTACAACATGGGCTAACGACAAACCGCCGGGGTATGGAATGGTTACAACGTCACTTTCCAGATCATCGAGTGCATGCCGTTAATTTCCCAGGCGATCCCTATCCGATCCACATAGATGCCACGTTTGTACCGCTACGCCCGGGCTTGATCATCAACAATCCCAATCGTCGTTTACCGGATCATCAACGAAAAATCTTTGCAGCCAACGATTGGGAAATCATCGATGCTGCGCCACCTTCGCACAATCAACCGCCACCGCTTTGCTATTCAAGTATCTGGTTATCCATGAATTGCCTGATACTCGATCATAAAACAGTTGTGGTTGAAGCCAGCGAGGTATACCAGCAGGAGCAAATGGACAAGCTAGGTATGAACGTTATCCCGGTACCGTTTCGCGACGCCTATCCATTTGGTGGCGGGCTTCACTGCGCCACAGGTGATGTACATCGCGAGGGAAAATGTGAGGACTATTTTCCAAACCAGGTACCTGGTACTTTGCTGCGCGGTTGATTTTTCGGCCCTGACTCGAAACATATCAGTGACGCAAATTACACTGAAATCCGACTATCGTTGGCCGACGCCAACTTGAACGAGTAAAAATAGATCAGACACTATTGCCGGGCGGGTTTTTCGGTCAAATAATATAGCGTTGCGCGCAATGCTGATGCTTTCACAAAGCGACTTTTCCGCCACTCGGCAGATATCAAAATTTAACATTTACACCAAACGAGAAAATATCAATTCCATCATTCGGTTGTACGAGACTCGCGTTGGAATAGTGCAAATACAGAGCATAAAAATCCACTCTATCGCCTTTGAGCTCAAACCCTGCTCGATCTTCAAATTGAAATGCAGATGACATATCTCTGCCACTGATAGTTGTCTCCGAGATGAGAGCCACGCCGATACCAGCATGCAGATTGAGTTCATATTTCCCAAAACTATAAATTGCGTAACTGAAAACTGGGGAAATCGCGAGCCCAAAAATGGTATTGGACCCGTCCCAGATATTTACAGAAGATTCGAAAAAACCGGTTAATGGAATATTTCTTCGGCTTAGCCACTGATCGAAGGAATTTTGAACCCCTACTCTGTATATACCGATTTCTGGGCTACCTTCACCAACGTAAAATGATATTGCATCAAACTTCTGTTCAGCGTGAGCGCTGAATGAAAATACAAGAAGACAAAATATTGAGACTATTTTTGGCATAAGCGTCGATTATTTAATGCTAAAGACGACAGAATTAAGTTGTGCAAGTGTGTGTGTAGCAAAGGTATGTAGAGAGCAATGCTAAATATTCAGCTAAATAATTTGTAAGCGGCTTTAAAGATACTTTCTCTACGGTCGCATGCAAATTAAGTTGAAAACAATCTACTGGCATCACTCGCACACGTCACAATAGTCAAGAGACAAAGCTTTCTCTGACATCTACTCTTCAGACAATATCTTTTTACTGGAAAATTGCTGGCAGATGACACTATTCTGCACGTCTCCAGCAATATTCATATAAGCCCATCCAGAATACCGTAGGATAACTGAAGAGAAGACTCAAATCATCCCATTTGCAACATCAGGGCATCCGACCCACCTACGTCATCCTTCGTCACCTGCTCTACAGGACTCACCCTTCGCTCCTCGCTCCCTCGCCGCTTCAAGCCTCACACGCCTCATCGACACATAGGCTCAGCAGCTCTGACTCTCCGTCCACAGTCAGTTAATATATTCCTTTTCATCACGGGAAGTACAGCAAAGCCAAGTCGCAAAATCGAGATCTATTTATGCTCTATCAGTGATCGTGTAAAATACAGCCTATACGCTGAACGTTCAGAATCTAAAGAAGCGACTTATGATTGATTTATACACTTGGACTACCCCAAATGGCCGTAAAGTATCCATTCTGTTGGAAGAACTAGGTATTGAATATACGGTACATGCAATTGATATAACCAAGGACGAACAATTCGCTCCGGAATTTCTTGCAATCAGTCCTAATAACCGCATCCCGGCCATTGTCGACAAAGACGCGAACATATCGATGATGGAGTCTGGCGCCATCATGCAATATCTGGCAGAAAAAACCGGCAAATTTCTATCGACTGACCCGGAAACACGCTGGACCACACTCGAATGGCTTAACTGGCAAATGGGCGGACTCGGGCCAATGGCGGGTCAAACACACCACTTTGTTAAATACAATCCTGGCAAATCTCAATACGCAGAGGATCGTTATCAAAACGAAACGCGCAGATTGTACGGCGTGTTAGATAAGCGTTTAAACGGCAGAGACTTCATAGCTGATGAGTATTCCATTGCCGATATGGCATGCTGGCCATGGATATCTCGCTTTGAATGGCAAGGAATCGATATCAATGAGTACAAGAATATCACTCGTTGGTATACAGCTATCGCGGCACGAGAAGCTGTACAAAAGGGTTATCAAATTCCTAACTACGTCACTGATGTGCCTATGCCTTAGATTCGCAAGGTTGAATGAATCGCTCTACAGTGGCCGTGGTTGCAATCTCAGCCATATACCCATCAACTTCGGTATGGCCCCTGACTAGACCGTGTACTTTCCAACATAAGTAGAACCAAGCAAACCGTCGAGCCTTGATCTGGACTGGACACTGCCCCTCAACTCATAAAGTCGTACGATCTTTATTTACTAAAATTCAAATCTTCTCGAATACGACAGATAGTCTCAGCCTGCAAATAATGACTGACACGCTCACGTACATGCGCGGTCAACGCATCCGGATTATTTTCAGATGCCCAGTCACGTGTATTGTTACGTTTATTCTTCTGCTCTATCGCCGCGGCATTGCTTTCGAGTTGCCACATGGCGCACCAGGCTACTGACCACAACCACATCAACCTTCGCATTGGCGTCATATAGGGCTGCATTGCATCAGCAAATTGACCAGATACATGTTGCGACCAGGTATCATAAAAAGTCCCTACCGATTTTTTGGATAGTTCGATTCGGACATTCACATCCCACGATGTAGACGTATACAAGCTCGCATGCGCAAGATCGAATCCACACCCACCATAACGACCTTTTTCAAGATCAACCAATACCGCCTTGCCCTGACTGTCAATAATAAAGTTACCCGGATGAGCATCGAAAGAGATCAAGCATACTGGCGGTGTTGCCAATGCGCTTACCTCTTTCCTGGCCAGTTCAAGCTCAGCCAGAATCATGGACAAACTCAAGGGATCAATGTTGGCACGTGATAGATACCTGGCTTGCATCTCGACTTCCTCAAGCATGCCGACCAAAGAATTATCAGGGCTCAACAATGGCGCACGGACTTCCGACGGCGGCAATGGCAGCCGGTGTATGGATGCCAGGGCTTTGGCGATGAGAGTGAAGTCATTCTTGGTCTGTGCTTCACGACCATAAATTCGTTGAACCAATAACGCTCCCATCGGTAACGATGACGAAGGTGGGATGGTTGCATAACAAATGGGTGTATGCTCACTCGGCGCCATTCGATGGAAACAAGTTTTCTGATAATGCAGATTTTCGCTAGCGCTTAACCCCATCTGGCTTTGTTTCGGTACGCGCAATAAAAAATCAGTTCCGTCGATAGTCCAGTGGTCGTGTGCCAACCCTTTGGTAACCATCAACGACAAATCAGTTTCTCTCACCGCGTCTAGTACCGATCGATGAGCTAGCAGTGTTTCCATTTCTGCATCAGGCGTGTTAGGAACAAACCCTACATTCTTAGCCAATGCTCCAAGCGCTTCTACCAAACAAGCTGACCGATCCAGATCGACACTCATTAGCCAAGGTGCTCAGAGTCGCTTAGATGTTGTTGGTACGAAGTACCGTCGTCCACGTCCGACAATGTGCAAATGTGAGCGACCCGACAGTCCGTGGGAAGAGTCGAGAGCGTGTCAGATAAAGTCTGATCCGTAGACCAACGAATGCCTTTGGCAAACAAGCGATCCGTGGAGAATTGGCTATCGAAGTCCGCGCTGCATCCGACTAGCCAGAACCCGCCATCTTGCGCCGGTCCAAAAACAACATCGTGATCTGACAAAACCTCAAAAGCTCTTTGAACATGACGTGGTCTGACCGATGGAATATCACTGCCAATAATTATTCTAGGGCTACCGCGAAAGTGATCCAATATAGTAGCCATGCGGTGACCCAGGTCACCTTCTGGCTGCACGATCAAATCAAGGTTTTTGAACAATGCATGGTTTTTTGCACTGGCCGTATCTGCCGCTACGGTCAGATGCCATTGCCCGCCACCCATCTGTTCCAGAAGCGTTCTGAGTGTCTTTTTATAAAAATCGAGAGCCTGCTGCTTCCCGATGTCGGCAGCGAGCCGACGTTTCACCAATCCATATTCCGGGGCGCGAGCGAAGACGATTAAATTTTGCTGGTTGTGCATGCGGGTAGAACATGTTCACAAAAAAGTAATAAAAATGACGAAGAAAATAGTGCCGACAAGCCAGCGACGATTTAGTAGCTCTTCCTGATCAGGTGGCTCTGGAAGATGTGGCGACGGGGCTGCCCTCGAATTTCAGCGCAGGTTACCCGTTAATTATCACATATTTATGGCAATTCACTCCGTTGTGAACTCATTCGTCCATTTGCGGTCTACCTAGCCGATACCCGAGTAAGCGGTAAACATCCTAACCCTACATTCCTGGACCTGGATATGAAAAACACATTCAAAATACTTATTCCTGCCATCAGTCTGATTTTCGCAGCCTCGGCCTCTGCCTCTGGTGGTGGCGGGTTTGGTAACAGCGGTTTTTCCAGCAAGCGTATCGACCAACAATACGAGCTAGGCAAGTCCTACTACAAGGCTCCTCTGGCAGATGGCTCGCGACTGGAATACTGCGTCAAGTCAGACAGCGACCTGCAAAAACTATCGCGCAAATCAGTCAAGAAATTTAAAAGAGGTTCTGCTTCCAATTTCGTAGCGGCCCTACACAACTGCGCTAACCCGGACGAGAAAATTGCTGATTTGGTCACAGAAGAACAAGGTCAAGCAATTTTGCACTACCTGAACAAACGCTTCAAACTTCGATTGAAAGGCTAGGTACGCCGATAACTTGACATCCCTGCAGCTGATTTCTTGACAGCTGATCACGGCCATCACAAACATCACACCCGAGCATACGGTCTGTATCTCGGGTGCGTTCGGCTAAATACCCAAGCGAATATAAACACCCCTGTCACTGCCAGATACTCGATCACCACGATCGAAGTCGGCAACTCCAGTGCAGTCTGATCCAGGTAACCCAGATTTGCCCCGGTAAGATAAGACAACAAACAGAAGTAACTCATTCCCCAGGACCACCAACGCGGAAAGAGCGTCGCAAACGGTAGTAGCCAGGCAACGTACCAGGCATTGACAACCGGCAGCGCCATAAGAAATAACATAAACAACCAGTCCCCGCGAAAAGCATAACGAGAATCCTGCCACGCGACGGTCGCCATATCTGTCGCCGTGTCGGTCGCCGTGTCGGTCGACGCCCGAATTTTGCTCTGCAAGGCCGAGTTTCTTGCTGTGTGCAATCGGTATAAACCGGTGAATAAAATATAACCTGCAAAAACTCCCAAAAGCAGTAGCTTGATAGACTGGAATGGCAGGACTTCGAGCAACAGAAGATACACAGCGGAATTGAACAGCCAGCTGTCTGCCATGGCCTGTAAACCTTCTGGCGTCCAAACGGTCACAGTCCCGAACGCCAAAGTTACCAGCGCCAAGGTCACGAAAAACCAGCCTAAAATAGTACTCCAGTAACGCAAAGACCACCGCTGACTTAACAGATAGGGCAATGCAAGCACCGCAAATATCTTCGCCCCCACCCCCAAGGCCAGCGCTATACCAGCTAGCCAGCACTGATTTCTTTTCACAAGGTATATGCTCAGTACCATCGCCAGAATGGCGTAGATGTCGGGATGGGCTGTGAGAGAAAACTCTTTGAGAATCAGTGGCGACCAGGCATAAAACAATAACGCTCTACCCGCTCCCAATTTGTACAAGAGCACAATGACAGCAATATCTGCCACGCCGGCTGTCAACTGCAGAGGCCATATCGATGCTGGCTGGATCAGATACCCCAAGGCAAATACCCACTGCGTCACGGGGCCATAGACCGTCGCAATTTCCGGGTAATTGATCAGAGACAAGATTGAGTCAAAGATCTCCGGATAGTCCTCCCGATCAAAAAATACAGCGGGTGCAAGCGTATAAGGATCGTTCGTCACGATGGTTTGATAACCATCCCACATGTAACGGTAGTAATCGTCTTCAAACAGCGGCACGCCGAAAATCGATACAAGCCGTAACAGTATTGCCGTGGCAAGTAACCAGAGAAACGGTATCGGTTTATTAAATTTATAGTAATGCCACACGACAAAAGCGGTTGATAACACCATGGCTGCGGCCGCTAACAGGAAATACGCTACTGCCATATGGCCTGGTTGACGGGAAACAAAAGTTACCGATATCCAGCAGGCGAAAACCACCACGGTTCCCAGCAGCAAAACAGATTGACGAAAATCAGAAACCATACACATTATTTTCCGCTATAAAATTGAACCAATGCCTTTACATTTGCTCTGATTTTCATGTATGCAGGAAGGGACGTAACCGTAATCATTCCGGCGCTCAATGAAGCGCAGAGTATAGCCTGCGTGGTAGAAGGGCTCGCCGATCTTCGCGCCTGTCCTCATTGCCATCAGCTGATCAACACCGAGAATTCCGCTCAAAAAAACCTGTCAACTGATGCTTCGCATTGTCCTCATGAGAACTGTCGCGCTGAAATCCCAGTCAGTCTGGCTAATCCCTTGGTAGATCGCATCATCGTCTGCGATAACGGCTCAACAGATGAAACTGCTGCGCTTGCTGCCGCCAGTGGAGCAATAGTCGCTTTCGAGCCGGAGCGTGGTTACGGCGCAGCCTGCCTTGCAGCCCTCGCTGTTGATGTAGAAAAGGACATCATCGTCTTCGTCGACGGTGATCATTCTGTCGTTTCCAGCGAACTACCCGACATCATCACACCGTTACTCAATGGCGCAGATCTGGTCATCGGCTCAAGAACCCTGGGGACAACAGAAAAAGGTGCACTGTCTATTCCTCAGAGGTTCGGTAACATGCTTGCCACCTTTCTGATTAGTAAGCTGTGGGCAGCTAACGTGACTGATCTCGGGCCATTCCGCGCCACTACCGAGCAAACCTTACAAATTCTTCAAATGAACGACAGACATTTCGGCTGGACCGTCGAAATGCAGGTACGTGCATTGCAAGAGAACAAGACAATAAAAGAGGTCCCGGTAAGCACAATGAAACGCATTGGAAAGTCCAAAATCAGCGGAACCGTTCGCGGCGTCATTGGCGCTGGCCACGGAATACTGGGCACCATATTCAAGCTGTATTTGCTCGGTGCAGGCCAAAGTGCTACGCCAAAATTACGATCGGGTGAAAACTGAAAAATGCGTATTTTTATCGCCATACTGGCAGTCACAGTAGCTGCCGCTGGTTACTATTTCTATAGCGTCAATGACACCTCAGCCGATCTCGATGAAAGATGGGCAAGCTTTTCGCAATCCAGCCAGTTGCAAGTTGACCACAGTGAGTGGCAATTGATTTTGGATGACTATCTGGTTAGTGACACTGATTCGGGCGTCAACCTGTTTGACTATAGTGGCTTGCTTGACGATGGCAGAGAGCCACTTGATGACTACGTCAACTCTTTGGTCTCAGTTAACCCATTGAATCTGAACCAACAAGAGCAAAAGGCTTACTGGATCAATTTATACAATGCCTTGACTGTCCAACTTATTCTCAACAACTACCCGCTTGCTTCTATCACGACACTAGGTTCGAACCCGCTCGAATTTGGCCCATGGAATGAAGATGCCGCCAGTGTCAATGGGATCACACTAAGCTTGAATGACATCGAACACCGGATTATCAGACCGTTATACGATGACTACAGAATTCACTTCGCCGTCAACTGTGCCAGTATCGGTTGTCCAAATCTTGCTCCCGAGGCTTTCACCGCCGAAACGCTGGACGAGCAATTGGATCAAGCGGCTACCGAATATCTCGATCACCCTCGCGGCATTGAGATGAATGGCGACGCACTACATTTATCAACATTGTTTGAGTGGTACGCGGATGACTTCGGCGAAAACCAGAGTGCTGTACTTGCAACCCTCAGTCAACATACAACAGTCACCGATGCTGAGGTTTTAAAGAATTTCAAAGGCAAACCAGTCTACGCCTACGATTGGGGCTTGAATGGCTATTGCAGCATCGACAACGAATGTGGCCCATAAAATCAAACCTTGAAAAATTACGCTAACCCACTATCAGCTAATGCTTAACAACACATTTATCTATGACAATGAATAGACTGGTCGCAACACTTTTTATATTTTCACTCTCTCCGCTGGCGTATGCCGAGGGTTCGCCATGGCTGCAGGCTGATGGCAATACGACAATTTCAATTGACGTTACGAGTGGCTCAACCAGTGATTTTTTCATCGGCGATGAAAGTACTCCTCTCGGTGGAGACATCGAGGGAACATTTGTCTGGTTTAACGCCAGCTATGGTTACGATGATATCTGGGCATTCGATTTCAGAACGGGGTACGCAGAAACTAATTTTGATTCTGACACTCCCGTCCCTGGTGAAGAAGACATAAATGAATTGGAAGACATTGCTGACACGAGCTTTGGCGTCAGTTATCAGGTTTTCAATGAATTTGAACTGGATAATGGAACACCCACTGTTGCGGTACGTGTCGGACTTACCATTGGTGGTGACTACGAAACTGATGTCATCCAGGCAATTGGTGATGGCGCGAACGGCGTGGACCTGAGTTTGCTGGTTGGTAAATCAGTCACTCAAAGCATCGCCCTGTTTGGCGATCTCACCTACCGCGCTCGCGACAGCGATGTAGCAGATGGCGTTAAATATCTGCTCAGCGCCTACTACACCACGCCAATCCAAGGCTTGGGCGTGCAGATAGCAGGAGGCGGAATCCGTACGGACAGTGACGTCAATATCGGCCCAGGCTTCACCGTTGATCAGTTCCCCGAAACAGATAGAGATTCAGATTGGTTGATACTCGGCGCAAACTACGGTTTCCAAAACGGATTCGGGCTAGGGGCTTCATTCTCAACCGTTCTATCTGGTAAGAATATTGCGGATAGTAACATTGGTACCTTATCGCTTAGCTACAGCTTCTAAAGACTCCGCAGTTTCCCAAACCCAATCTCAGCACACCGTAGCTAAGACAAGAATACGGTAAAAAATTAATTTTATGAAAGGCATTCGTTATGAACACTAACTCTACATTACTACTCACCGCAATGGCTCTGTCCCTTACCGCCTGTGGCGGCGGTGGAGGATCATCTGACGTATCCAGTGCCGTTGGTGAAGTCCTGACTGGACGTCTCATCGACTCTGCTGTAACGGGCATGCGATATGAAACTCCCACACAGTCTGGGGTTACCGATGCTGATGGATCTTTCAGCTATATGGCAAATGAGACAGTGGTTTTCTCACTAGGTGATATTGTGTTGCCGCCCGTGGTAAGCGCCCCAGTGGTGACCCCACTTGATGTGTTCTCCACAACAAACATCGCAGACGCCAGGGTAATCAACCTCACCCGCTTATTGCAAAGTCTGGATGAAGACGGAAATGCAGACAATGGAATCACATTGACCAGTACCGCAGCTGCCAGCGCAACAGGGTTGACCGTGGACTTCGGATCGACCAGTTTTGATAGTCAGGTAAATAATCTGGTTGCCAATTCAGGCTCAGTTATTACTAGTCTCATCGATGGTGAATCAGCACTTGATCACTTCCAGGAGACTTTATTTCAAGAAGGTATCGAAGAGCGTCCACAAGCACCCGCCAACCCCGTAACAGAAGCTCCAGATACTGGCGACGAGCAACCAACACCCTCAAACAACCCTGCTACTCATCCATTGGTTGGCACATCAGCTGAATTCTCAAATTTTGCTCATGGTATTGAAGGTACATTGACCTTTCTCGATGATCGTACATTTGAGGTAAGCAATTTCTCCTATGATGGTGGCGGACCTTCCGTTTTCTTTTACCTGGGCACTGATGGCGATTACTCATCAGCTGGAGTCGGTCGACTAGTCGGACCACGCCTCAACGGCCGTTCTTATAACAGTGAAACTATCACGGTCACACTACCTGACGATATCACTCTGGATGATTTCAACGGAGTTAGTGTCTGGTGCGATATCTTTTTCGCCAATTTTGGTGATGCGACATTCTAATTGGTGACACGACATTTCTGCGTAAGCGTATAACCACGATGGATGGCATAACGCATCGTGGCGTAACACGACGCGACATTACGTAAAAGAACATGGCACGCGACAAATGTCGCGTGCCATGCTTAGTCTCCCGAAAATCCTTGTAACACGTTCACAGTGTTGACACCGATTTCCTCAATATCATAGCCACCCTCCATGACAAAAAGCGTGGGTAGTTGCAGCTTCGCTATATCAATTCCATAGCTAACAAAATCTTGAGACGTCAGTTTGAAAAAACTGATCGGATCATTCTCAAAGGTATCAACACCTAACGAAATGACTAAGGCATCGGGCGAGAAGTCCTTGACCTTGTCCAGAGCGTCCGTCAATGCACTCCGCCATTTTTCAAACCCGGTGCCAGGTTTCATCGGGTAATTGACATTGAACCCAACCCCTTCCCCCTCGCCTCGCTCATCACTGTAGCCGAGAAAGTGGGGAAACGCGTCCATGGGGTCACCATGCAGCGATGCAAACAACACATCGTTTCTTTTATAAAAGATATCCTGCGTACCATTGCCGTGATGAAAATCAACGTCAACGATTGCTACACGGCTAGCCCCATTGTCTAAAAACGATTGAGCCGCGATAGCTGCATTGTTTAAAAAACAGTAGCCGCCGTACATATCCAGTGCCGAGTGGTGACCCGGAGGTCGACACAGAGCGAATACACCCGCTTCTCCAGCTTGAACCTCCGCAGCCCCCGTCATGGCAACCTGCGCAGACCAATAGGCCGCTTCCCAGGTACCTTCGCTGATAGAAGTTTCAGCAGCCATGGCATAGTAGCCAAGCTTGCCTTCAATAAACTCCGGCACACGTTGATGCATGCGACGAGCTGGCCAGGTCGTTGGAATGGCCTCCCCGGCAAATTTTTCAGCCTGCCACAGCTTCCAGGCAAGCTGCAAGAAATCAAGATAGTTCTTATCGTGAATTTTATAGAGCGATTCCATTCCATGGTCGTTCGGATCGAGTACCGGACCCAGGTTCACTTCTCTAATTCTCTTGACGACATATTCAGCACGTGAAGGCCGTTCAAACGGCTCGACCAGCTCCCCCCCATGCAGCTCCGTTTTTGGGTTTCGAAGTCTATGTTTTTCAGAAAAAATGGTTTTCATGGGTGTCAACACCTGTTGTCAGGAAACCGCACGGATACCAGCCGCTGATGCTTTACTGACACCAGGACACTTGGTAGTTTATAAAGTTTGTTATTGGAAAATCTCGACACCGATAAAGATTGGAACCGGTAAAACTCAGTACTTGTAAAGCTTGGAACTGGGCATCACTCAGCACTTACCAATCCGATGCCTTGATTACTTTATCAGACGAGTCCAGACAGCATCGTTTACAGCCTGCGTTCCCTGACGCACGCCTGAACGTACATACCGCCAGGGCTCCCTCAGAGGCAATCCGCCCAGGTGAATTTATTGATGGTGTCTTCAAAATGCTTCCGCCCCGATTCTACCGCGTAGAACTACGCATAGTTTGAACCCGCTGCCACATTTTCAGGAACTAACATGAAAACCAGGAATAAAATTGCAGATGCACGATTTGGAGCGTCCTTGAACAATACGATATTGGTCCATCCACGCCACATAACCTTGTTCTAAAAAATGCGTATTCAATAATTGAAATGTATGGGATGGAATACGCTATTTACCGTCAACAATGCCTTGGCGATGCTGCGGTACAACATAAAGCGACTGACACGTCGAACATGGGTAACACGAGACTTCCGAGTGACCCAGAGGATGTCATCGCCATCTACATTCACTTTCCACGATGCCCGACTCGTTACCCGAGTCGGCCATACAGCGAATGAAAATAATAGTGCGTCGAAACTATGTAAAAGCAATCAATACGTAACAACAGCGAAGTAGACCCGTTAGGATCACATGGGCCAGAGTTCAGTCTCCGGATGAAACTGTGACCAAGCAAACCAGAACGCCTGATGACTACCAAGCTCGTCGCCAGACTTGCTACTCGCCTTGATGCCACCACCATCGAGCTCCAACGTAATGTCGCCCAACACAACCTTGTCACCTTTGATCAAGGCGCTCATCGCTTTGCTACGCTGGAACGCCACTGCTTGACCTTCAGCATTTACGACGCCCACGATATCTTCGTGTACCGGCAAGCGCGGATCGACGTTGCCCACCGGAAAGATTGGGCCACCCGCATCACGATTGTTGCGGAAATCGAAATCTCGACCAAGCGCCAGCTCCTCGACCAGTACCGTGGTCTCTGGATGCTCTTCTTTCCAACGACCCCACTCGGTGGTCACGACGCTTGCCTGCTTGAATTTGTAGCCAATCTCTGCGAGCGGTCCGGTGACAGCATTGCCGCGAAAAGTGTCAATTACGGAGTGAGTGGTGATGTCATACATCACTTTGTTAGAACGTATCAGCAAGCCCGAGGTACGTAACACTGGCCGCTCCACGCCTTCCGGTAATTCATCAGTGAAATAAGCCTGAGCAGCGCCGCACAAGGTGCAGTAAGGAATCCCGAGATCTCGCCCACCGAGCGTGTCGTTGACCATCTCGCGAACCTCCATGATGCGCCGCGGATAAGCGCGATACTCACCATTGACCTCAACCCCGAAAACAATATCATCGTCCTTAAGCCACTTGGCGTCCTTTGCACTGCTGACAGGCGGATTGTCGGCAGCGGGAATACAGTTACATGTTTCATCTGTCGTGTCGTAGGCACGGTCATCGATCAAAACACCACCCCAGGAGACATGACGCCAATCGATATCACCTTCGACAAAAATCTTCTCCCAACCCGGAACAAAGCCTGTGAAGAGACCACGCTTGTAAGACAGATAATCTGGTGGCGCCGGGATGTCCCAGGCAATCAGGTGATCCGTTGTCTTGCCCCAGTAGTTTCCATCGTTAAACGTGATGCCAAGCAAAGCGGTAGCAGTCTCACCCAACAGACCGTTCAATCCTGGCTGGGTAATGAAGCGCATCAGGTCAGATACAATCCACATGACGCGCGGATCTCCTGACTCGTTGATCGTGTCGATGGCGATTTGCTGGTCCTGACCCCACGTTCCATTAGCCAGACTATCTACAAACGCTGTTTTGACAGCAGCTTGAAGCTCGTCGCTGAACGGTCCGTCCGGAACCGCAGGCGGCTCGCCAAAGGTTTCGATGACATAAGCGGGTAGCCCGTGCCCTGATTCGGCAGACGCGGGCTGCGACTGAGCAAAAGCCATCATCGGCAGCGTCGCGAGAATGGTCCAGAGACTTAGCGACATCAGCACAACCAATGGCCACGGAGAGCGACTGGCAGCTGGAGCGCGTCTTGTATTTGTAGAGTATGTCATGGCACGCAAATTACGGAGAATTGTGATACTGGGACCGGCGCGGCGCGGAATAGTTCGGAGTCTGAGCGTGATTTGGTGATCGTATTCACCCGGAAAGCAAGTACCAAAGGGACACCTACAGCATATTGCGTTGTAACTTAAGTCGCGTCAGCGTGGCAGAGAAGCCGGCGACTAGAGTTGCGTCATACATGCTCCATACAGTGCACCATTTAATAAGAAGCGCCCAATGTTGACCGAACCTAAGCATCTGCCTAGAGAGGACTAGACCATCGCATTAAATTTCATCTCTATAAAATCAACGAAGGCTCGAGTACGCGCAGGCACAACACGCCCCGGCGGGCGCACAGCCCACAGCGACCAGACTGGTTCGATTGTGTATTCCTCTAGTACCGGAAGCAATGTTCCATCAGCTAGCAGGTGGCGCACGTCCCAAACCGATTTCAGCGCGATGCCGACACCTGCTAGTGCCGCTTCGGTAACAACTTCGCCGTGATTTGTACTGAAGTTACCACTGATCTTGACGTCGTGAATGCGATTAGCGGCATCACACAGCTTCCAGTTCCTGTTACCTGACAACACCAGGCAATTATGTAACGACAAGTCAGCAACGCTACGAGGGTATCCTGCATCGCTTAGGTACTTGGGCGAAGCGACGAGAACGCGTGGGTTATCCGCAAGTTTACGTGCCACCAAGGTTGATGATGACAAATCACCGATTCTCAGAGCCACATCGACACCCTGTTCAACGATATCGATAATGCCATCGCTGAGTTCCAGCTCGACGTTTATATCTGGGTAGGTGCTCAGGAATTCAGCTATCAAAGGTGCAATGAACCGGCGCCCAAATGAGGCCGAGCCCGCCACGCGCAGATCGCCCTTTATATTGCGGTTGCCGCTAGACAAATCTGAACGTGCGTCCTCAATGCTCTCGATAATGCGCTTTGCATGCTCAAGAAACACCTGCCCATCTGCCGTTAGCGACACGGCTCGAGTGGTCCGGCTAAACAACTGCACACCCAACTCCCGTTCCAGTGCTTTGATTCTTTGAGTAGTTGCGGTTGCAGACAAACCGAACTCGCGCCCCGCCCTGCCTAATGCGCCAAGCGCAGCAACGCGTACGAAAAGCTGCAAGGTATCAGGCTCTAATGACATTATGCTAAAAAATAAAATAGTGATTCCATATACAAGCTGATTGTATATGATGATGAAAAAGGTAAACTAATGTCTGAACAAGGCCAATAGCGTCAGAAACGTCTCACCCAAATCCATTCTGGCAGCCGCTCAAAAAGGATAATCACCATGAAGTCCATTGGTATCGTCAATTACCTGCCATCAGAAGACCCATCAGCTTTCG
>CAYULV010000001.1:58008-61841 GCA_964445655.1 uncultured Granulosicoccaceae bacterium
ATGAAGTCCATTGGTATCGTCAATTACCTGCCATCAGAAGACCCATCAGCTTTCGTCGACTTTGAAGCTGAGATACCCATGCCCAAGGATCACGATCTGCTGGTCGCGGTCAAGGCAATTGCTGTTAATCCGGTGGACACCAAAGTTCGCGCCGGACAGCGCAACAATGGCGAGACTGAAGATCCACCACGAGTAATCGGTTGGGATGCGAGTGGCGTAGTGGAAGCGGTTGGTTCAGCAGTCACTCTTTTCAAACCCGGTGACGAAGTTTATTACTCCGGTGATATTACTCGCCCTGGCTGCAACGCAGAGTTCCAGCTCGTCGATGAACGTATCGTTGGCAAGAAGCCGTCCACCCTGTCTCACGATGAAGCAGCTGCACTTCCCTTAACAACTATCACAGCGTATGAATCTTTTTTTGACCGGCTTGGAATTGATCGCGACGGTGGCAACCAAGGAGAGTCCTTGCTAATCATTGGTGCGGGCGGTGGCGTAGGCTCGATCGGCATTCAGTTGGCGAAGCATGCAGGTCTAACAGTAATTGCGACCGCATCAAGGGAGGAAACATCGCAATGGGTACGCGAGCTAGGGGCAGACCACGTGGTCAATCACCGTGAGGATATGGTTTCACAAGTTCGTAGCCTAGGTTTTGAACACGTGGACTATATCGCCATCTTCAATGATATGCGCCATTGGGAAGCAAGCGTAGAGTTGATACGACCGCAAGGCGCTATTGTGACCATTGACGATGTCAACCTGCCGATGCCAATGGCTGGCATGAAAACGAAGGCGGCAAGCTTACACTGGGAATTTATGTTCGCTCGTGCAATGCACCAGACTCCCGATATGATTGAGCAGCATAGACTCCTGTCTTGGGCAGCTGATCAAATTGATGCAGGTAAACTGAAAACCACTGTGACTGAAGTGGTATCCCCTATCAATGCTGAGAATCTTCGCAAAGTCCATCGCCGTATAGAGGCCGGACAGGCAAAGGGGAAAATCGTACTCTCCGGATTTGATGATGCTAAACGCTAAGACAAGTCAAAAGAGTCAAAAACGATCATATTTGATCCATCAAAATTGACAGAAATCAGGGGCAACCGAGCAACACTCCGAGTCCAATTATCTCTGTCTGCACAGCACACAATCAAGGTAAATCCCAGATAGCATCGTTAGCCGTGCCTTCTCCAGCATTTGATGAATTCCTACCGCCGCGTATTTCTACAATGAGTATTGTGTGTTTGATTAGGATATTTTACGCATCAGATTTTTTAACGATCATGTAAGCATGTGATTCAGGGTATTGATCAAATTCAAGGTGCATACATATACAGCCTCTATCTGCAATCAACTGAAGGTAGGAGTTCGTCCCTAACGTCGCGTAATAAATCTCTGGCCCCATCAATTCATTGGTGTGCTCATCAGGCTCGTCAGCACCACCGAAAGAAAATACAAACACCCCATCCGTACTAAGCGCCGAAACAAGTTTGGATATGACCTGCTCGTGCTGTTCAAGAGGAACGTGCCATAGGCTATCCCATGCGGTTATAAAATCATATTTTCTAGGGATTGACCACTCGCATATATTTTCATGATAGAAAGTAATATTCGGGTATTGCCTCCGTGCCAAGTTAATCATCTCACCTGACACGTCCAACCCTTCGTAAATAAACCCTTCTTTAGATAAAAATTCAGCGAATCTACCAGTGCAGCCACAACCCACATCCAGCGCCCCGCCACGTGCGTCAACGAAGGCCAGTGATTTCTTGTGCTGTGCCATTCCATTTTCTTTGTTGAAACTGTCACTCCGCCAAAGGTGAGTAATCTCGTCGTAGGCTTCGCCCGTTAATATTGGATGCACTTTTAAAACCCTATGCTTAGTCCGGTTGCTGATTGATAGCCATAACGATAGTGGTTTGACCTATTTTTTGCGACAGCAAAACTCCAATAGCCCTTCGTCGGCACGCAGTTAGCAAAAACGCTTGTACATTATAAATGCCTTGCCCGATATCAAAAAATACCCATTCATCCAACTAATCTGCGGAACGGTGTAAAACACTGGTGAAACGAGCGCACGCCATATTTCCCGGGACCATCAAAAGCCTTCAACAACACTGCTGAAAAAACTAGTTGAAATGGCGATATAGAGCGTTCAAACTACACTCGGCATTTTATTGCGCCTTCAGTACCACTGATTTACATCACGACAAACACAACCCGGAACAATACAGCAGGAAATTTTCTCAACGTGAAATATAACGACACATCACTTAATCTGTTTCAGTGAGGCATCCCTGCTCTTTGACTAGCACCAATAACTCTAGAGAGAATCAAGATGAAATCGAGAACCTTGAAAACGATTGCCACAGCCTTTGTCGCTGCAGCCATGGGCATGAGCACCGCAAGTGCTGACGTGCTGGATACCATCAAAGAACGCGGCAAACTGATTGTCGGTGTAAAAGCGGATTATATTCCTTATGGGTACCTAGACACCTCGGGTGCAATCATCGGCATCGAACCCGATCTCGCCAAAGACGTGGCAGACAAATTGGGCGTTGACGTTGAGTATGTACCTGTCGTTAGTTCAAATCGCATGCAGTTCCTGGAGCAAGGCAAGATCGATCTGATGATCGCCACGATGACTGACAAACCAGATCGTCGTAAAGTCGTTAAAATCGTCGACCCCAACTACTACTCATCAGGCACAAATATCCTGGCGTTGAAAAAACTTGGCCTGAAAAACTGGGACGATCTCAACGGCAAACCAGTCTGTGGTATCCAAGGTGCTTTCTACAACAAGGCAACCTCACAAGAGTACGGCGCAAAGATTGTCGCGTTTAAAGGAACTGCTGAAGCCTACGCAGCACTCAAAGGCGGAAACTGCGCCGCATTCGTCTATGACGACAGCGCTATTGTCGCAAAAGTCCAGGAAGATGCCTGGAGCGATTATGAGATGCCACTGCAAACCATCGACGACGCACCTTGGGGCTTAGCCGTGCAGTTAGGCGAAGATGCCTTCGCTGACATGATGAGTGAGATGATCATTGACTGGCACAAAACAGGTCGCATATTAGAGCTGGAAACCAAATACGGCGTAACCAACACGCCATTCGCTGAAGCGATGCATCAAAAATACAAGTAGAGATCAACTCGGGGCAGATAAATCTCCTCTGCCCCGAGTATGTTTTTGGATACTAGGTTTTAGTTGGAAAACTTGAGGATACAAACATAGACGTTATCTACGAGTGGTTTCGCACTCTCTACCAAGAGACCGGCATCAATCTACCGTTTATCTACGACAGTTACGATCGCAATCGCATGATCGGTGGATTTTTAACCACTATAAAGCTGTCGGCAGTTTGCCTGTTTTTTTCCGTCATCATAGGTGTTATCGGCGCATGGCTTCAAGGCTCAACGCTTAAGTGGACACGTCGGTTTGTAAATGGCTACATTCAACTTTTCAGAAATACGCCACCGTTAGTTCAGCTGTATTTTTTCTACTTTGCCATAGGCGCCTTATTGCCCACTGTAGAAAACGATTGGGGTGGAGAATCTCCCTTGCTTGGCAGCTTTGCCTGGGCAGCGGTTTCGCTGTCATTTTTCGCTGGTGCCTTCAATGTCGAAATTTTTCGCTCGGGTATTGAAGCGGTACCCAAATCTACTGTCGAAGCAGCTGAAGCGCTCGGTTTTACCAAGTTACAAATTTACAAAGACATCACCCTTCCTCTCGCTTTTCGAGTGGCACTACCCGCCCTGAACAACAATCTGGTCAATCTGGTCAAAACCACCACATTGGCCTTCGCGATAGCAGTGCCGGAAATGCTCTACGAATC
>CAYULV010000002.1:0-16973 GCA_964445655.1 uncultured Granulosicoccaceae bacterium
GCGTGACCACCCGGTCGACCATCTTCCTGCACCTCACGCGTCAGATCGACATACCACTGATCGGTCAGATAGGGTTCAACCACGGCATTTGAGCGATCACCACGTGGGACCATAAGTTTGTGTGGTTTGATTTCGACAAGAAAACCCAGTGCGTCGAGATCAGCAACGACGCGTTTGCGCGCCTCGTAGCGATCAAGGCCACGATAGGCTTCTGGCACGCTGTCATTCATCGCAGCGTCATCGGTCAGTACATTGATGATTTCCAGATCATGTCGCTGACCCAATGCATAGTCATTGAAGTCGTGGGCTGGGGTGATCTTGACGCAACCTGAACCGAACTCGGGGTCGACATAGTCATCGGCGACGATGGGAATTTGTCTGCCAACCAGGGGCAGGTCGATTGTTTTACCGACGAGTGCAGAAAAACGTTCATCATCGGGATGAACGGCAACTGCGGTGTCGCCGAGCATGGTTTCGGGTCGAGTGGTCGCAACCGTCAGCGAACCGCTGCCATCGCTCAGTGGATAACTGAAGTGCCAGAGGGAACCATTTTCCTCCTCACTGAGTACTTCGAGGTCAGACAGTGCGGTGTGCAGAACCGGATCCCAGTTGACCAGGCGCTTGCCACGATAGATCAGACCCTCGTTAAAAAGTTGAACAAAGACGTCCGAGACGGCCGCTGACATGCCCTCATCCATCGTAAAGCGTTCACGCGACCAGTCCGGTGAGGCGCCGAGGCGACGCAGCTGGCGAGTTATCGTGCCGCCGGATTCTTCCTTCCATTCCCACACTTTTTTGATAAAGGCATCACGTCCGAGATCGTGGCGTGTTTTGCCATCGCGATTCAGCTGTCGTTCCACCAGCATTTGAGTGGCGATACCGGCGTGATCGCAGCCAGGTTGCCACAGTGTCTTGTCACCAAGCATTCGATGGTAGCGAATCAAGGTATCCATGATGGTGTCCTGAAACGCATGCCCCATATGCAAGGTTCCCGTCACATTGGGCGGCGGGATCATGATGCAGTAGGGGTCACCGTCACCCTGGGGAGCGAAATAACCACTTTCTTCCCAGGTGTTGTACCAACGCTCTTCGATTGCGCTTGGGTCGTATGTTTTTTCCATACGCCTAAGTGTACTGCCTATCCAGGGAACTGCCTATGGCCGCAGGCGACTTGCTCTTTCAAGTAATGCGCGCAGGTCGCGCCGCAAACTTGTGACGTGTCTGTCAACAATATCGTCAATCAGCAATTCGAGCTCATCGTCGATGCTCTGTTGTACGTCAGGATCGGCTATGAGGGCATCTTCAATCTCTTCCAGGCTGGCGGCCATTTCCGTGGCGGGAACGTCCGCAATTTCCAGTTCTATGTTGTCGCTAGCCACGGCAGACTGAACGCCGAGTTGTAGATGTGAGGGGAGATCAAATTCTATCGTCGCGTTTTGCAGCGACTCGATTTCACCTTCAACTTCGTGTTCAAGGCGGGTTGATTGGATGATTGATTCATCACCCGTTCTTACCACGTCGTTCAGGACGGGTAGATCGTCATCGTCATAGCTCATCTATAGTCTCCCACGACGGCTGGGTAGTACCGCTTTGAGCGCCGTCATGGAAATGAGTATAGAAGCTACATTTTGTGGTGCTGCAGCGGGTATCCGCGTTGCTGGTAGAAGCGATAGCGATCGCGGCCCGGATCACGCACCTCGGGGTCATCGTTGACAATTTCCAAGGTTCTTTCGAAGCGGCTGAAAAACGGCGGCACCTCTGTAGACAGGTTGATCAGGACTTGACGATCAAATCCGGGCTCAGATGATGAGAGTTGTACCGGATCAGTATCGACCAGACTCGACACGGGATCATCAATGAGAGCATGTGGTACGAAGCTGACCGAGCGAAAACTCCACAAGATGTCGTCAAGGTTTGCAAGCTCCTGCTTGTCCTCGCTGAACACAAATACGTTCTGTTTGCGTCCAGCGGCTTTTTCACTGAGCTTTGCAATCAGCTCATAGCGAGCGGCAGATTCCTCGCCGCCCAGTACATAGAAATCGATACGTGTCATTTTTCAGCTCGTTTGCACAGGTATTTCATGAGCATCGGCACGGGTCGCCCGGTTGCGCCCTTGTCCTTGCCGGAGTGCCATGCGATGCCTGCAATATCCAAATGTGCCCAAGCATACTTTTCGGTAAAGCGGGACAGAAAGCAAGCGGCTGTGATGGTACCTGCTGGCCTCCCACCGATGTTGCCCATATCGGCGAAATTGGAATCGAGCTGTTGTTGATATTCATCCCACAGTGGCAATTGCCAGGCGCGATCTCCAGACGCTTGGCTGGCGCTCAGCAATTCCTGAACAATTTTGTCGTTATTGCCAATCACCGCACTGGCCACATGCCCAAGAGCAATAATACAAGCTCCGGTCAAGGTGGCCATATCGATAACGACGGCTGGCTTGAATTTCTCCACGTAGGTCAATGTGTCGCACAGGACCAGTCTCCCTTCGGCATCCGTATTCAGGATTTCAACGCTTTGTCCAGACATGCTGGTGACGACATCACCGGGGCGACAAGCTTTGCCATCGGGCATGTTCTCGGCCGCAGCAACTACCCCGATAACATTGATATCAAGATCCAGCGTCGCGACAGCTTGCATCACTCCAAAAACAGTCGCAGCGCCACACATGTCGTATTTCATTTCGTCCATGCCATCCGACGGTTTAATGGAAATTCCGCCTGTATCGAATGTCACACCTTTGCCGACGAGCACGATCGGTTTTCCGGACTTCTTGCGACCTTGATACTGCATGATCACTAGTCGCCCCGGTTGTTCGCTTCCTCTGGAGACCGCGAGAAAAGCTTCCATACCAAGTGCTGCCATGTCATCTTCATCGAGTGCGCTGCTGCTGATCTTGTCAAATTTTGCGTCAAGCTCCAATGCAATCGATTCGAGATAAAGCGGTGTGCAGATGTTCGGCGCAAGGTTGCCGAGGTCGCGGGTCAAGGCCATGCCCTGCGCGGTGGCAATTCCATTTAGTGCTGAACGTTCGGCGGAATTTTTCTGTTTGCTCGGCGCGACGATTGACAGCTGGTCTAACGCTGGAACGGATGGTTGCTTTTGTCGAGAATGTCCTTTGAAGCGATAACTTGACGCATACAGCAGCTGGCACAGTTGTTCACAAGCATCTGATGGTTTGAGTTCCTTGCAGTCAATCGCAAAGGGAATATCGGTGATAGCGGAAGATGCTCTCGTAGCAAGCAGGGTCTTGGCCATGGCTTTCACCGCTGTGCGCCATTTGTTAGCGTCCAGAGCTGTTCGCTGGCCAAATCCGACAAGTAGCACCCGTTCCGCCTTTGCGCCTTTGATGTCATGCAGCAGAGCGCTCTGGCCAAGCTCGCCGACAAAGTCGCCACGTTCGATCAGTTTTCGAACGCCGCCAGCACTAGCCTTGTCAATGGCAGCTGCTGAGCCAACAAGTTTGCCGTCCTCGAAGACGCCGACGATACGACAGGCGTTTTTGAGAGTCGTCGGCTCCCGACTGACTACGTTGATTTTCACGACAACAAGCTCCAATTTCCAAGATGTACAGTGTAATCAACTGGTGCGATAGCGTCACCAGTGCTAAATTGACGGATCCGAGTTGTTTTCGTTCAGACAACTTTCGCCGTTTCCTTAGAATTATTTAGAAGACCTTGTCACGTGCGCATTCTTGACCGTTACCTGATGAAGGAAATGTTGGTGACCTTCGCAGCTGTGCTAATCGTGCTGTTGGTCATCATGATCGGTAATGTGCTGGCGCGTAGTCTGAGCAGCGTAACTGACGGCGCTATTACACCTGATACCTTGCTGGTGTTGGTGGGCGTCAAATCGGTCAGTTTGCTGGTGACCTTGATTCCACTCGGACTTTACCTCGGTATTTTGCTTGCCCATGGTCGTTTTTATCGTGATAACGAAATGGCGGTCATGCATGCCTGCGGGATTGGTTGGAAGGACCTTTTACGTCCAACCGCAATAGTCGGCTTGATAGGCGTGGTTCTTATCACCACCTTGACCATATTTGCCTCGCCATGGGCAGCGCGTTATGAGCAGACGCTCAAGCAAACAATCCGAGAGCAATCTGCACTATCACTCCTGACGCCTGGCAAGTTTATCGAATCCAGTAACGGTGAGACCGTATTCTTCGTTCGTGAGAGCAACGAGACCGGCACGCAATTCACTGATGTATTCATGCGTCGGCAAAAGGAGAACCAGTTACCGGCGATCGACACGGCTCGACTGGCGACTTATCAGATTGATAACGCAACCGGCGATGAATATCTGATTTTTACCGATGGTCAGACCAGTATTGGCAAACCAGGTGAAGCGGCTTACACCATTACTGAATTCAAAAGGCAAGGCGTACTAAGGCCCAAGGAAGAAGCCTCTGAGCCGCGTCTGCGCACCAAGGCCAAACTCTTCTCACAGTTGCTGAACACCGGTGATACCGCTGATCAGGCGGAGTTGCAATGGCGAGTATCGATACCGCTCGCAGCGCTTTTACTGGCTCTTCTGGCTGTTCCTTTAAGCTACACGTCTCCGCGTGAAGGGCGCTTTGGCAAAATTGCTGTCGCTATTCTTATCTACATCCCCTATGCCAATCTGTTGGTTCTGGCCAGAAAGTGGATCGCCGCTGGTAGCATGCCAGCGTGGATTGGCTTGTGGCCGGTACACTTTCTTGTGTTCCTGTTGATTGTCTGGCTATTGATCCGTCGCGTCGGTTGGCGATGGTTTCTGGCACAACGGCAGGTGAGCGACTGATGTTTTTAACCCTTGACCGGTATATCGCTCGCTCGATCCTGACAACGAGTTTGCTGGTACTGATGACACTGGTCGCACTGGCCAGCATTTTCGCCTTCATCAGCGAGCTTGATGACGTAGGCAAAGGCAATTACAGCGTGGTATCGGCTGTTCAATATATCTTTCTGACTATGCCGGGAAAGGCATATCTGTTGTTTGCGCCTGCAGTTTTGCTTGGCAGCTTGCTCGGTCTCGGTGCACTTGCCAGTAATAGCGAGCTGACAGTCATGCGGGCAGCGGGGATTTCTACAGGGCGAATCATTCGCGCGGTGGGCCTTGTTGGCGTGGCTTTGATGCTCTTGATTGCTCTGGTTGGCGAAACAATCATGCCTCGGGCGGAGCAGATAGCAGAAGAACTACGGTTGACAGCGCTTGAACGACGTTTGTCCGTAAAAGGTGGAAAGGGTTTGTGGTTCAAATCTTCTGGCAGATTTGTGCATATCTCGACAGTCATGCCGGATTTCACGTTACTCGATATTAATGTTCATCATTTTGAAGGGCGAAAACTAACAACAGCCATTCATGCGAAAAGGGCGCAGCGCGAGGAAGTTGATTGGCAACTTGAAGATGTCGAACTGACTCGTTTTGAAAATGATGTGCCTGTTATTGAGCAAATTGACAAAATTAGTTGGCAAGCACTTGCGCGTCGAAATTTTGTCACATCGTCTGAAAATGACGAAAAAAATGACATTCCAAGCCTTGTCAGTGCCAATGTCCTGAAAAGTCTTTCAATTTCTCCTGAGAGTCTTTCAGCGAAAAATTTGTATGATCAAGTGCGTTATTTGAATGAGAATCAGCTCGACAGTAAGCGAATCGAATTGGCATTTTGGACAAAAGTGACCAGTCCATTAGCAACACTTGTCATGCTGATGTTGTCGATGCCTTTTGTTTTTGCATCGCAACGAGCGGGAGGTGCAGGGCAAAAGATTTTTATCGGCATCATGCTGGGTATTGCCTACGTTTTAGTGAATAAATTGCTCACTCAGTTGGGTCTTGCGAATGGTTTGTCACCATTGATTAGCGCATTGTTGCCATTGGTCGTTTTTTTGTTGGTCGCTATATGGGGAATATTGCGAACGACCTGATTGTTGGCGGTGTTTCGTAATATAAGTCGAATATTCGATATATATGTTAACTATTTGATTTTAAAGTAATAAATGACTTTGAAATTCGATCATGAAGCGCTTCTTTTCGCTGTGAAAATAGAATAAAAACGAAGGTAAATCCGAATAGAAAAGTGCCTGAAACGTACCTGTTCAGGGTTTGAATTCGGGTGATTTTTGCTCCGTTTTGAGTCCTCAATTGAAGTTTCCAGGCGCGCATGCCAAGTGTTTGACCGCCATGTCGCCAGAACCAGTCGAAGAACAAATATCCGATCCCAAACAAGATGAACTTGTACGAAAAATGTTCGATTGCTTGACCATCGTTCATCGATAAAGCGATAGCAGTGACAAGAAAGAACACTGATACGAGTAACAGACTGTCATAAAGAAACGCGAGCGATCGTCGACATAATAACGAGAAAGAGGATGAACTGTTTTGCATGGTATTTGTTTTTAACGGTTTTTATAGTGATATCCAAGTGTAAGGCGTCTTAAACAAATCCGGCACGACAAGTGCGATAGTTGACACTGAATGTGCAATTCAATGTGCGAATGTAAGTAAAAATTGTTTCAATGGACATGTAAACAAGCATGTTGATTGAAATTAATTTAAAATCATTACAACTTGCAGTTGAAATAGTTATGCACTATGTGGACAATGCGCACATTCGATTTACAAGCTACTTTTTGTTTTGAGTAGTTTTGAATGTCGAAATTGAACGTCAAATTTGATTGGCGATTTTGTTTGGCCCGTTTATCGATTTAATCATATCGATTGGTGGATAGGCAGGCGAGGGGTCCGGTTTGGTGATTATGTATTTGGGAGAAATCCTGATGTACTCGCAAAATCTGGATCTTCAGTACCGGTCACCAAGGGTCTTCCCGAAGTGATCGTCAAGACAGAGGAGTCCAGTGTCATGGCTCCCGTTTTTAGTTTGTTCAACTCAATTAGTCAGGAGTTAGACCATGGCTCGTATAGCTAAGCCAGCAGCAGCGAAACCTGCTAAAGCTGGGAAAAAGAAGGCTCGCGGTAAAAAGCGCTCTTCGAAGAAGCGCGCTAGCAAGAAAAAAGCGAGTAGCAAGAAAAAACGTTCGACCAAGAAGAAGGCAGCGGGTAAGAAGCGCGCAAGCAAGAAGAAGCGCTCCACCAAGAAAAAGGCCGCGGGCAAGAAGAAGGCTCGGGGTAAGAAGAAGGCCAGGGGCAAGAAAAAAGCCCGTGGTAAGAAGAAGGCCAGAGGCAAGAAAAAAGCCCGCGGCAAGAAGAAGGCCAGAGGCAAGAAAAAAGCCCGCGGCAAGAAGAAGGCCAGAGGCAAGAAGAAAGCCCGCGGCAAAAAGAAAGCCAGAGGCAAGAAAAAGGCGTCTGGTAAGAAGAAAGCCAGAGGCAAGAAAAAAGCATCTGGTAAGAAGCGAGCTTCCAAAAAGAAGTCTCGCGGTCGTAAGAAGAAGTAATTCGGCTTGCCGACCAGAGAAAGGGGTGGCTTGCCACCCCTTTTTCGTTTCCGCTTCCCGTATTTAAACTGGCCAGACTTAAGGTGCTAGAGTCAAAGGGTCGCGTGAGAGAAATACTGATACGGATATACTCGGACCTTATCCCCGACGTCAGCGCCAGCTGATTCCATCGACAACTCAATCAAGCAGTTTGCCTTTTGCAAGGAACTCAACACGTGTGAGTCTTGCAGGCCCGTGGTATCGACTTGCCATTCCCCTTTTTCGCTCTGCATCATGATCCCGCGTTGAAACTCAACACGCCCGGGGAGTTTTTTGAGTGTTGACATGACTGGCAAGTGCAAGGGGGGAAGTGCGGCGGTTTGTGTATTAAGCAGGTGATTCAAGGCCGGGCGTACAAACAGCAGAGCTGTAATGGCTGCGGATACCGGATTGCCGGGTAATCCAAAGTAAGGTTGCTGGTGTCCGGTAAACCCGAACGTCAGTGGCCGGCCAGGCTTCATCGCGATTTTCCACAAATCAACGCTGCCGCTCTCACCAAGTACGTCGCGAACATGATCGGCGTCTCCAACTGATACGCCACCACTGGAAATCAGAACGTCACAGTCTGCAGAAGATTCGAGTACCGATCTCAATGCCTCAGGGGTATCACCAACAATGCCGAGATCAACGATACTAAGTGCCGCACTCTGGAGTAGTGACTCAATCAACTGTCCATTAGCATTGAAAATCTGACCCTTGCGAGGCGTTTCTTTGGCTGTGACAAGTTCATCACCGGTGGAAAACACGCCAACCTTGAGCTTTTCGAAAACCGGGACATCAGCAATACCGTGGGCGGCCAACACAGCGAGCTCTGCACTCCCCAATCTCGTACCACGATCAAGTAACAGACATCCTTTTGCCGAATCACTGCCTGCGACACGAACGTGCAGGCCCTTTTCGGGGGCTTTGGTAATACGCACATGATCGTTTTCAATGTCGACATTTTCCTGTTGCACAACCGTGTCCGCGTCATCCGGAATACGAGCACCGGTGGTCACACGCACACAGCATCGAGTTGGAAAACTGTCCGCACTGGGGTGTCCGGCCAACGACACACCGGAGATGTGTAGCAAGGTCTCATGTTCTGCAAACCTCAGTGCATAGCCATCCATTGCTGAGGCACGAAATGGCGGAACATCGACAGGTGATTCAACATCAGTGGCGAGAACCCGACCCAGCGCTTGGGTAGTCGAGATTCGAACCGTTTTACTGCTTGGCGTCAACGCTCTGAGAATTGCCGATCGAGCGGCCTCTATCGTCAGGGCTGAGGGATCGGCATCCGGTAACGATGCACTTTCTGACATCCTGTGTATCCTTGGCAGTCTATGGGATCAGTACATGCTAACGCCAAGCAGTCAGCAAAGGCGGATAAACGCGTAAAAAGCGCTGTGCCTTTGTCAGCTGACAACATCAAATTGTTGCGTCGTTTCGCGGACAGCCAGTTGATTGAGCGTGGATTGTCATCCAATACCATTTCTGCCTATCAGACCGATCTCAAAGGGTTCGCCCGAAGTTTGGTCCCCGCTGACAAGCGACTTGATTCCGTTGATCGCAGTGATGTCATGGCTTACCTTGCTCAGCGTGTTTCCGGTGGCACGTCATCACGTTCGGCCGCACGGTCATTGTCCGCATTGCGCAGGTTTTATATCTGGATGGTGCGAGAGGGTGAGATTACTCATGATCCAACCCGTCAAATCAGTTCACCTGGAACCGGGCGACCCTTACCTACAAGCCTGACTGAAACGGAAGTCAAATCACTACTTGCGGCACCGGATGTCGATACCGATCTCGGCTTGCGTGATCGGGCCATGCTGGAATGCCTTTATGGGTGTGGCCTCCGAGTATCCGAACTTGTAGGGCTCACCGTGGATCAGATCAATCTGTCGCAGGGCGTTTTGCGCGTCTGGGGCAAAGGCAATAAAGAACGGTTGGTGCCCTTAGGTGATGTTGCGATCGACTGGATAAAGCGCTACCAGAATACCGCGCGGCCCGCCTTGATCGGCACAGCGAACGACACGTTATTTCTCTCTCAACGTGGCAAAGTCATGACGCGTCAAACCTTCTGGCACAGAATCAAGCTCCATGGGCGTAAGGCCGGTATAAAGTCGAGTCTTTCGCCACATACTTTGCGTCATGCATTTGCCACCCACCTGGTCAATAACGATGCAGATTTACGTGTGGTGCAACTGTTGCTTGGTCATTCTGACTTGTCGACAACACAGATTTATACTCACGTGGCTCGCGAGCGCTTGAAAGCCATGCATAAATCGCATCATCCAAGAGGCTGAATGTGAACAACTCAGCGTATCACGGTCAATTTCGGGAACTTATCATCGCTATGTCCATACAAATCAAAATCTATCTCGGAAAACTCACGGCTATGAAGCGACTTTCGATGCTCGGACTGTGTCTTGCCCTGTCCTTTACCGCTTTCTCAGCCAGCGCGGACGAGCTCGGTGATTTGCGCGAGAATATCGAGGCATTGTTACCTGGAGTGCCGGTATCAAGCGTTACGGAAACACCTGTCGACGGTCTCTATGAGCTGATTGCGGGTGGACAGCTGTATTACATCAACAAGACCGGCGAGTATTTGCTTGATGGCAATCTCATACAACTTAATAATCGTCAAAACCTGACCGAGGCACGTCTCGGAAAACTTCACTTCGGCATGTTCGCAGAAATTGGTGAAGAGAACATGCTCATCTATGAGCCGCCGACCGAATCCAATCGTTCGCTCACCATATTCACTGATATCAGCTGTGGCTTCTGCCGACGCCTGCATGCGGAGATCGATACGTTGATGGAAGAGGGTGTTCGTGTTCGGTACCTGCTGTTTCCACGAGCAGGTCTTGGTTCGCAAGGGCACAAAGATCTGGAAAGTGTCTGGTGTGCTGATGATCCGCAAGCGGCTATGACCAGAGCCAAAGCTGGTGGCAGGATTGACGCGAAGTCGTGTGACAACCCTATCGAGTCTCATGTTGCACTGGCGGAGCGTGTAGGACTGCGTGGCACACCGTTGATGTATCTCGATAGTGGTGAACGCATTCCAGGGTATCGCGAAGCGGCTGTAATCGCTCACATGATTCACGGGTCGGAGCCGCTAGGCGAGAACTGATATGGTCAGACAACTATCACGACGGGCCGCCTCATTGGTATCTACCTTGGCAGGTTTAGTGATGGTTGTGAGTTCTGCAACCGCGGATCAGACTGCCGCTGAACTACCGGCGTTGTTCGATCAACTTCGTAACGCTGAAAACCAGTCAGCAGCCTCTGTTCTCGAATCACGAATCTGGAGGCTTTGGCTCGAAGCCCCCGATGACGGTGCTGCAGCTCTGATGTCTCAGTTGACCTTGGCCATGCAAGCAGGTGAACTGGACCTTGCACTTGCGTTGAGTAATCAACTGGTCGATTCCAATCCTGAATTTTCAGAAGCGTGGAACAAGCGTGCTACTGTGCACTATCTGATGGGCAATAGTGATGCCTCAGTTAACGATATTCGCGAAACGCTTGCTCTTGAGCCACGTCATTTTGGTGCTATTTCGGGGCTTGGCCTTATCTTCATGCGCCAAGGTAATTTTGCTGCGGCCTTACAGGCTTTCGAGCAAGTACTGGCGATCACCCCGGCGTCCTCCAACGCACAACGTAGCGCGCAACGCATGCGCGATGAAATCGGTAAGAAAATCTGATTCAATTTGGCCTGTTTTCCTGAATGTTGCCTGATCCTCTTCGTTGTCGTTCGGTTGCACCACGTGCGCTCGCCTTATACCTGTGCGCATCGCTTACCGCTTTTGCCGATCGGGGTGATGATGCGGCATTGCTGACGCATCGTTCACAACACACGCTAAATTCATTAATTGGTCTGCCGACGCCAGCAGCACGTGCCGTTCAGACGCTGGAATGGCAGTTTGCGCTGGAGCACAATAACCAATTCATGGGTGGGGAAACCGCCGATGAGCGATTGGTACTCGATGGTGAATCATCTGAACTAGTTGTACGCCACCGGCAAATTTTGGCACCGTGCTGGCAAGGTGAGGCAGTCTTGCCCCTGATCTTTCACAACGGTGGCGTGTTTGATCGCGCTATTGACGACTGGCATGGTTTCTTTGGCTTGCCTGATGCGAACCGCGACGAGGCTCCCTTCGACGATTTGAATTACAGCTATACCGACGCCAACGGCGAAGTGCGTGGAGTCAGCTCAAGTCAATCAGGACTTGGGGATATCCAACTTTCGATACAGCGCTTTATCGGTTGTTTCGCACAAACCGATTCCGGAAAAACAGAGCCGATTGCACGTATTGGCATCAAGCTGCCAACCGGTTCAGTGTCATCCTTGCAGGGAAGTGGTCGTTTTGATCTGTATGCCGATTGGCAATCGCCGGTCTGGCGCCCGGCAGAGCGATGGCGATTAGGCACGACCATTGGTATGTTGTTGATAGGGCGCAATAGTGAGTTACCTGAGCAGCGTTCTATCGCCGCTTATGGCTCGCTCGGTACGCAGTTTATCGCCGGGCAGAATCTTCGATTGCTGGCACAACTCGATTGGCACACGCCATTTTATGAAAGTCAGTTGCGCGAGCTGGGTAATCCTGCTGTGTCTGTCAGCTTCGGTTTACGCTGGCTTATCGGCAGCAATCACACGATCGAAGTGTCGTTCAGCGAAGATGCCGCTGTTGATACGACTCCGGATATCACTGGACGACTTGCCTGGACGTTTCGCCCGCGTGTGCCATCAGCACGCCGCTGACGTAACTGACGACGTTGACAGCCCTGTTGGGCCGCCTCCGTTTGTCAGTCTCGTTTTATCAGTCTTGATTGTCAGGTGAAGAGAATCTCGAAAACATCGTCGTAACGGCTGGCGTGCTGAATCTTCAACCCCTTGATGATATGTTTGGGTAACTCTGCAACATCGCGGCGATTGCCTTCGGGCAGTATGATCTCTTTTATGCCTATGCGTTGTGCGGCGATCAGTTTCTCGCGAATGCCGCCAACCGGAAGTACTTCACCGGTTAATGTAATTTCGCCGGTCATGGCAATTGACTTGCGTACGCTTTTTTTCAATGCCAGCGAAAGCAGTGCGCTGGTCATGCTAATGCCTGCGCTGGGTCCGTCCTTAGGCGTTGCACCTTCTGGTACATGCAGATGCAGACTGTTTTTCAAAAACCAGTCATCCTTCACACCAAAGCGTTTGGCATGTGTTGTGGCGTAGCTGTGTGCGATTTGCGCGGATTCGTTCATGACCTTGCCGAGTTGTCCCGTCAGCCTGAGATTACGATCTTCGCCATGCACGCGTGTCGCCTCAATCGGTAGAGTCGCGCCGCCCATAGCTGTCCAGGCGAGGCCTGTAATCACACCAACGCCGCCCAATTGCTTTTCGGCTCGAAAGTAGGGTTCGCCGACATAGTCCTTGAGATTGCGACCACTGATACTGACCTTTGTCGCTTTGCCGAGCAGTTGCACGATGCTTTTACGTAACACGCGATGCAGCAATTTTTCCAGACTGCGGACACCGGCTTCGCGGGCATAGCCTTCGATCAATTCCTTGATGGCCGAATCGGATATTTTTACCTGACTTGGCTTGACCTTGTTGCGCTCAAGCAAACGAGGCCACAGGTGTTGCTTGGCGATGTCGAGTTTCTCGCTGGCGATATAGCCACCGAGTCTGATGATGTCCATGCGATCGAGCAGGGGACGCGGAATCGTGTCGAGTTGGTTTGCGGTGCAGACAAACAATACTTTTGAAAGATCAACCCGAACGTCCAGATAGTGATCCAGAAACTCGCTGTTTTGCTCCGGATCCAGTACCTCCAGCATCGCTGACGCCGGATCACCTTGATAGGAAGCACCCATCTTGTCAATTTCGTCGAGCATGATCACTGGATTGGATACGTCAACGTCTTTCAAGGCTTGTACAAGCTTGCCAGGCATCGCGCCGATATAAGTCCGGCGATGTCCTTTGATTTCGGCCTCATCACGCATACCGCCGACACTGAATCGATAGAATTTTCGCCCCAGGCACTCGGCAATGGACTTACCGATAGAGGTCTTGCCCACCCCCGGTGGACCCACGAACAGAAGAATTGAGCCGCTGATTTCGCCGCGGAAGGAGCCCATGGCCAGAAATTCAAGTATGCGTTCCTTGATATCTGTCAGGCCTGCGTGGTCACGATTGAGAATCTGCTTGGCCGAACGCAAGGATAGTTTGTCCTTGGAGTAGCTACCCCAGGGAACGGAGCTAAGCCAGTCGACGTAGTTGCGCGTCACGCCATACTCAGGTGAGCCAGTCTCGAGTACTGACATCTTGTTGATCTCGTCGTTGAATCGTTTAACGACATGCTCCGGCGGGTCGCGGGTTTCCATGCGCGCGACGAATTCATCGATATCCGAGGTTTTGTCATCCTTGGCAATACCGAGCTCACGCTGAATAATCTTGAGTTCTTCACGTAAAAAGAACTCTCTTTGATGTTTGGACATCTTTTGCTCGACTTCGGAGCGGATTTCCGCTTGCAGACGAGCAACTTCCAGTTCCTTATGTAGCAAGACCAGAACGCGTTCCATGCGTTTCTGTAGCTGCAAGGTATCGAGAATCAGCTGTAGATCCGGACCGTGCGCTGTCGTTATAGCTGCGGCAAAGTCTGCCAATGGTGATGGGTCATTCAGGTTGAAATGATTCAGGAAGTTCTTGAGCTCCTCGTTGTACAAGGGATTCAACGGGATCAATTCCTTGATAGCCTGAATCAGAGCCATGGCATAGGCTTTGATTTCCGGCGTGTTACCGGTACGCTCTGCCGGGTAGGTCACTTTGGCAGCGAAGGGCGCTTCTTTACTCAGCCAGCTATCGATGCGAAATCGTTGCATGCCTTGCGCAATGAACTGGATCTTGCCATTACCGCGCACGACATTGTGCAGACGAACCACGCAACCGGTGTCGGCGAAATCACTTGAGGATGCATTGGCTTCCTCGTCCTGGTCTCCCGCATAACAGAGACCAATGATATGTTGATCCATCTTGGCCAGTTGGGTGAAGGTTTCCTCCCATGGATCTTCATCAATCACCAGTGGTTGAACTTGCGCGGGGAAAAAGGGCCGCTCGAAAATCGGCAACAACAGGAGCTTGTCTGGAAGATTCTGGTCGGGCAGTACCAGATTGGTCTTGGCCGAGGATAGAGATTCGTTGTCAGAGTCTTCATCGATGTCCACTACAACACCGTCGTCATTCTCTTTCATGGCCATGGTCAGATTCCGTTAACAGGAAAGGAACATATGTGATTCTCGGACTTTTTCAAGCACTTGCTACAGCTAACACGTAGCGCGCCAGAATCTGGCATTCTGGGTGAGTTGAAACCCATGCGATACGGTAATTGATCAAGTCCATGTCTTCTATGACACCAAGAGCGTTGCCAGATTCCCTTTGGGCGGCGACTGGCGTAGCGGCACCAGACACGATACCTCTGAACACGGATATTGATTGTGATGTTGCCATCATCGGGGCAGGCTTTACCGGACTGCGTGCAGGGCTCGTCCTCGCAGAGGCCGGTGTCAGCGTGGTGCTGCTCGACGCCGGTGACATTGGCTGGGGGGCGTCTGGTAGAAACGGCGGCCAAGTCAATCCGATCGGACATGAAACGCCGGATACGATAGCGCGGCAGTGGCAGGCACACGGCGGGCCAGACATGGCAAAGCGATTTACCGCCATGACGATTGGCTCGGCCGATGAACTTTTCTCACTGGTGTCGGCCCATGGAATCGACTGCGATGCCGAGCAGAACGGCTGGATACGTGGTTTACACGGGCCAGCTGCCGGTAAAACCTTTGATGCAATGTTCGATGGTTGGAATCGTGCCGGTGCGGCGCTGCAAATGCTTGACGGTGAAGAGCTTGCACACATGAGTGGTAGCAGATTGTATGAGCGCGCCTGGTTTGCACCCAGTGGAGGGTCGGTCCAGCCTCTGTCCTATGCCCGCGGAATTGCCCGCGCAGCGCTTGATGCGGGCGCCATCATTCATACGCATACTGAAGTTGAATCGCTTCAAGCGCAGGCGGATCAATGGCTGTTACGGACTGCCACTGGATCGGTGGTGGCCAATAAAGTCATTGTAGGGACCAACGGCTATTCCGGAAAACTGATCCCTGGGCTCAGAGAGTCGATAGTGCCTGTTGTCAGCTTGCAAAGTGCAACTCGGCGGTTGACTGACGAGGAAGCCAGCGTGATTCTGCCCAGTCGATGCACGATGGCTGACAGCAGACGGGTGATTTATTACTTTCGCAAGACGGGCGATGGTCGCCTGGTTTTTGGCAGTGCCGGAACCAAGGGTGACTCACCGGGTCGCGACGAGCATCAACGCTTGTTGCGGGGTTTGCGGGCGGTCTATCCGCAGTTTCCGGATTTGACTCTGGATTACGTATGGGGTGGACATATCGCCGTCACCCAGGATCACCTTCCGCATATTCATGAACCCATGCCAGGTGTCATTGCCGGGCTTGGGTTTAACGGGCGCGGTGTCGCAAACGCTACTGTGATGGGACGTTTGTTGGCTGAGCGCACGCTGGGCAAAGAGGATGCCGATCTACCGATCCCGGTGACACGCATCAAAGCGTATCCCTTTCATCGTTTCCATCGGGTCGGTATCAAGTTGGCGGTGGCGTACCAGGAGCGCAAGGACCGACAAGAATCGCGTTCCGCTGATTCGCGTAGTTCCGATGAATCGAGTCAATTGTCGAGAAACAAAAAATGATCAGTACCGCTGAGTTACTTGCCTATACCATCGCGCTTGGTATCGCTGCCGCCATTCCGGGACCAGGCATGACGGCATTGGTCGCCCGCAGTGTTGGAAGCGGTGCGGTAGCGGGTTTTTGCATGCTGGCCGGGTTGATCGTTGGCGATCTGTTGTATTTATCGTTCGCGGTATTTGGACTTTCACTGATCGCCCAGCACTTTCATGGATTCTTTGTAGTGGTTCGTTATGCGGCGATTTGCTACTTGTTGTTTCTCGCCTGGCAGTTCTGGACAGCCGATCGTCAGGACATGACGAGTAAAAAACCACTCGGAAAGGATCTTGTTGCGGCAGCGATATCCGGACTGGCAATAACCATTGGGAATCCAAAAACCATTGCTTTTTATCTTGCCTTGTTACCGCTGGTGCTCGATCTGGGTTCGGTTACAGCGGGTGTTTGGGCTGGACTACTGGTTCCGCTGACAATCGCCACTTTGCTTGTCGTCGGTGCGGTTTTTATTCTCGGCGCTGTCAGCATTCGAAGGTGGTTGACTGGGGCCACTGCCCAAAAGCACCTGCACCGAGGCGCAGCGTTTGCGATGGCGAGTGCAGCTGGTTTGATGATTCATCGAGAGTTATGAAATCATCAGTCGTCAGACAGCATATCCATCAGACCTTTGAGTGCACTCTTGCCGGCATCGCGGGTTTGTTCGGCTGAAGCAGTACTCAGATCACCGATCAATGTGACATCGTCAGGTGGCAAGTCATCAAGAAAACGACTGGCGTCCGCAGCTGATACATCCCCAAACTGTTGACGGGCGCGTGAACGAGTGAATGTCAGCGTATGTCG
>CAYULV010000002.1:17073-43045 GCA_964445655.1 uncultured Granulosicoccaceae bacterium
TGATCTTCGTCGGTCAACAGGCGTTTGATCCATGACATCAACTCATTCGTGTTTTCAACGGCACGTTCGACTTGTTTCGGATTGTCGAGTTGTTTTTCCAGCCAGCCGTGATAGTCCATATCGTTGAACAAATCACGCACGACAGCAAAGGTGTCGCCACGTTCGGCATTGTCGGCTGCCAAGGTCAGCCAATTCGCGAAATGCTGCAGGCGTTTTAGTGGACGGCCACTCAAACGTTCCTCCAGCCCAAAATCGTGACACGCGGCGAACAGGCTGACATTGCGAGCATGCGCGTGTTCGCCAAGTCGTGACAGGGTACTGGGACCAATCTCGCGTCGCGGTGTATTGATGCAGCGTAGAAACGCGGTATCGTCATCCGGGTTACACAGCAAACGCAAATAGGCGAGCATGTCCTTGATTTCAGTTTTGTCAAAGAATGAATTGCCGCCGCTGATTGAATACGGTATTTGTCGTTCTCGCAGGGCTTGCTCGAAGGCACGAGACTGGAAATTACTGCGATAAAGAATCGCAAAGTCACCCCATTTTGTACCTTTTTGAAAATGCCGGGTCAGTATGTCGGCGGCTACCCATTCCGCTTCGTCGAGTGGATGTTTGCAAACAGCAATGCGTAAAGGATCACCCAGACCAAGATCACTCCATAACTTTTTTTCAAACGTATGTGGGTTATGACTGATTACCGCATTGGCTGACCGCAGGATACGTTGGCTTGAGCGGTAGTTCTGTTCAAGTTTGATGACGCGCAAGTTTGGATAGTCCTTGTTCAGGGCCATGAGGTTTTCCGGACGCGCGCCACGCCAGGAATAGATGGATTGATCATCATCACCAACAGCGGTGAATGCGCCGAATTTATCGACCAGAAGGCTGACGAGCTGGTACTGCGCGGCGTTGGTGTCTTGATATTCATCGACCAGGAGATGTCGAATGCGGCCACGCCATTTGTCGCGTATCTCGGTATGCTCGGTAAGTAACTTGACGGGCAGGCTGATGAGATCATCAAAGTCTACCGAGTTACATGCTTGCAACAACTCTGAATAGTTGGCATAGAGGCGGGCGGCGATCGTCTCTTGTTCATTTGATGCGCTTTGCAATGCACTGGCGGCATCCTTGAATTCATTCTTCCAGTTTGAAATCATCGATTGCAGCGTGCGTTCTTCCATTGCACTGTTGCCTTCGCGTATCAGTTCTCGCAGTGCGGACTGCACATCACTTTGATCGAGTATGGTGAATCCGCGTTTCAAACCGATAGCCGCGCCATCTTTGTGCAGCATGTTCATACCCAGGCGATGAAAGGTCGCAATGGTCAGTCCCTTGACTTGTTTCGGGTCCAGCTGTTTTTTAAGACGACTGCGCATTTCTGCAGAAGCCTTGTTGGTAAATGTGACGGCGACAATCGAGCTTGGCGCGTACTGTTGTTTTTCGATCAGCCAGGCAATCTTCTGGGTGATGACTCCGGTCTTGCCGCTTCCTGCGCCCGCGAGCACCAGCAAGGGCGTTTCAAAATGCCGGACTGCTGCGAGTTGTTGAGGGTTGAGGCCCATAAAAGCTTGAATTTGCCTGTGAGAATTGTTCGCAGCCGACGGGCGCGGGAGGCGTAGTCTAGCGACTTCACAAGCAATGTTCAGCATTGACATGGCAGATAAAACCTGTGTCTTTATAATGGTGTTTTTTAACGTTTGTTTTTTATGACTATTGATATACAAGCAGCCGCCGAAGCAGCTGTCGACGCGGCTGATGTTGCTGAGACCTTGATCCAGCAATTTCTCGCCAGTGGTGACTGGCAGGTTTCGGAAAAGCCCGACAACACGCCGGTAACCGAAGTCGACGTTGCGGTGGAAAAGTTGATTCGTGAGCGTTTGACAACCGCGTTGCCCGTCGCTGATTTTTATGGTGAGGAAACGGGCCGACAGTCTGGAAATCTATCCGGGACCGAGTCCGGGACCGAGCCCGAGCCCCAAGCAGGTGGTCCGTCGGGTAGTCGATGGCTGGTTGACCCGATAGATGGAACCAAGAGCTTCATACGGGATTTACCCTATTTCTCGACGCAAATTGCCCTTGAAGTCAATGGCGAACTGGTTGTGGGTGTCTCAAATGCACCGTCCTATGGGCAGCGTCTGGTGGCGGTTAGTGGGCAGGGGGTCACGATCAATGGCAAGGCGGTGCAGGTACGCCAATCCATCACCTCGCTGGAGCACGCTTTTCTGTCGTCCGGCAACCTGGCGACACTGGCTGGTGACTCGTCGAACTGGCTGCGGTATGGCACGTTGGTCAGTCGGGTCAAACGTGTTCGTGGCTATGGGGATTTTTGTCATTACCACCAGCTGTGTGCGGGTCAGGCTGATCTGATTATCGAATCGGATGTCAATATTCTGGATATCGCGGCGTTAACCGTCGGCGTACGCGAGGCGGGCGGGATCATTACTGATTTGCGGGGGCATGCGATTGATGAAACGACGACCTCCGTATTGGCAGCTGCGACTACCGAGTTGCATAAAGCTGCGCTGGATATTCTGCATTAAAAGGCTCAATTTAAGAGGCTGCGCTGGAAGCCCTTCATCAAAAGGTATGAATGCCCCCGTTGACTGATATCTCACTGCCGGTGATATAGCCTGCGTCGTCAGCGGCAAGAAAGCTCACGGCTCTTGCAATGTCGTCAGGTGTGCCGATGCGTCCTACTGGAATCGCGTCGATGATCTCTTGTCTTTGCGCCTCTGGAATTGCCTGAACCATCTCGGTCTCGATGAAACCGGGTGACACTGTGTTGACTGTGATGCCTTTGCGCGCGGTTTCGTGGGCAAGGGCTTTGGTGAAACCATGGACACCAGCCTTGGCCGCAGAATAGTTTGTCTGGCCAAATTGCCCGCGTTGCGCATTGACCGATGAGATGTTAACGATACGCCCAAAGCCCGCGGCGAGCATCGTTGGCAGCAGGGGTCTTGTGACGTTGTAAAGGCTGCCGAGGTTGGTGTTGATGACCGCGGACCAGTCATCCGGATCAAGGTTCTTGAGCGTCGCATCGCGGGTAATGCCAGCGTTATTGATCAGTACATCAACGCGATCATGTGTATGCAGGATGCTGGCAGCCATGTCCTCGCAAGAGCCCACATCGGCAACATCGCCGGCAACAAGCGCGATGTCGATACCTTCGGCTGCAAGATGTTGCTGCCATTGCTCAGCCGCTGTGGCCAGAGCGGGCAGGTAGTTGGCCAGCACCGAGTAGCCGTCAGCCGCCAGACGCCGACACATCGCAGTGCCCAGACCACCAATTCCACCTGTAACCAAAGCCGTGCGCATCGTACAGTACCAATCATTGAGAGCAAGGCAAGATAGCACGGTCGCCTGTGATAACCTTCGCGCGAACACGGCAGGACCTTGAGCAGATTTGAAAATCCCGTATTACAATCCAAACCGGCGCAGCGTGACGTTCTCCCTGATACTGTTGTTGGCCTTGGTGTTACTGGTATTGACCGGGCTCGGGGTATTTCGCTTGTATTTCGGTTTCGACTGGACGGCGGGAGATGATAATTCCGGCGAATTGTTCTCGCTGAAAATTCGCGGTGGCAATGCTTTCAATCTGTTTGAATCCGAGCCGTTCGGGCGGGTTTTCTGGATAACCCAGCTGATCACCGTCGCGCTTGCGTTACTGCTGCCATGGTTTCGTATCATCGGCGGCTCGCTGATGACACTGGCGGCTGTTGCCGGCATCGTGCTACTGCACCTGAACTACAGCCCGGCGATACCCGGTATTCCGCTCGAATTCCAGATGCTGATGGTGTTCGTGCTGTTTTCGATTTACGTCCTTTTGTCTTACATGGCCGAGGTGCGAGATCGCAAACGGTTCGCATCCCTGCTCAGTCAATATGTACCACCAGAGCTGGCAAGCGAATACAGCCGTAATCCGGAGCGTCTTGGCCTGTCAGGCGAGGAACGTGAAATAACGGTACTGTTTTGCGACACCGTGGGTTTCTCGGCGATCAGCGAGCAATTGGAAGCGCAGCAACTCGCTGCCTGGTTAAACGGCTTTTTCTCGATGGTCAGCCGAATTGTGGTTCGCTATCGCGGCACCATTGACAAGTACATGGGTGATAGCGTGATGGCCGTTTGGGGTGCGCCAGCACCATCGGAGACCCATGCCTTTGACGCGATGAGTGCGGCGATGGATATTAGCGAAGAGCTGGCTGACCTGAACGAGCGCTATCGCAAACTTGAACTGCCGGAAATCTCTCTGGGTGTTGGCGTCAGTACCGGGCCGGCGGTGGTGGGGCCACTCGGTTCTGAATACCGAATGGACTATACCGTCGTTGGCGATACAGTCAATGTTGCCCAACGCCTTGAGGGCCAGACGCGCAAATACACGGTGCCCATTATCGTCGCCGACAAGACTGCCGAGGCCTTGCCCGAGTTTTTATTTCGCGAGCTCGATACCGTGAACGTCAAGGGGCGCAAGCAGCAAGTCACGATGTTTGAACCCTTGGGCCTGGCCAGTGAAGCTGATGAGGCAACAGAGCTGCGTCTGAAACTCCACCGAGAAGCGATGGCGGCCAGCAAGGCGGGCAAGTGGGACCGGGCGACCGAGCTTTTTACGGAACTACGTGAAGAGTGGGGGCCTTCGAGCATGTATGACATCTATTTGCGTGGGATCGAGCTGGCGTCCACTAAATCTGACTAACGCGGTTTGTATCGATCGATATCTGCCTGCGTATTCAATTTGATCCACTGATGACCGTCGTAGTGTTCCTGTGGACGGAAGTCGGTCTTGTATTGCATTTTCTGGCAACCATCGACCCAATAACCCAGATAAAGATAGGTAATGTTCATTGACCGGCACAGCTCGATTTGCGACAGGATACTGAAGCGACCGAGTGCTCTTGCCGAATATTCCGGATCGAAAAACGTATAGACCGCTGACAGGCCGTCGGCGGCGGCATCGGTAACGGCAACGGCGACAATGTCAGCCTCGTGACGAACTTCCAGAAACAGCGTATCGCCCCACGGATTCAATAAAAATCGTTCGAAGTCCTCGGGTTCGGGGTCATCCATACCGCCGCCCGGGTGTCGATGGTTCAGATATTTGCAGTAGAGATCAAAGTAGGCGTCGGTAAAGCGGGCGGCTTGATAGTCGATCGACAGGTCCGCGTTTGCCGCCAGGTTGCGTCGATCCGTGCGTCGCGGTTCGAAATCGTTGCAGCGGATTCGCACCGGAACGCAGGCGCTACAATCCGTGCACCCCGGCTTGTAGACGTATTCGCCCGAACGCCTGAAACCGCGGGTAATCAGTTGGTTGTAGACGGCTCGCGGCTCGGGGTGATGGGGATCGGCGTAAATGTTGGTCGCCTGCCGGTTATCAAGGTAGCTACATTCGCTGACCGCTCCCTGATAAAGCTTGATGCGCTGCTGGCCCATTCTGCCAATGGTAACAGAGTCTCGTAGACGTCCAATCGGACGTAATCAAGTTGCACGGTTCACATATTTGGAATCTTGCAATTGCTCACATTGTATAGATTTCTCGATGTGATCCGATGCTATCCTCCTCGCCGTTCTTTCGATGCTATGCTCGCCGCCGTCCATGGATGCCTTTGGTCGCTAGTTATGGATTTTTTGCCTGACTCGTACCCTGGAAAATGTAATGCAATTCGGTTCCACTACCAATAGCCGTTGGCACTTCCTGTCTCAGCGATTGCTGCGCCAACTCCGCTTCCCATCCTTCACCCGAGGCGTGACGGAAGCACTGCTGTTTGCGCTGGTTTTTCTCGCTGCCGGCCATGTCAGTCTTGGCTATGGTGTTGCCGAAATGCTGGAGCCAATGGTGCCCGTCGTGCTGTTGATGATGATTTGTATGGTGTGTAGTGGCGTCTATCGTGATGACATTACCCATTCGATGATCAATGTTTACTTCCACACGCTGTACGGCTTTATTCTCGCGGCCGCAGCCTTGATGGTGTTTATTGCCTGGCTGGCACCCGCCTTCGGTCATTTCAAATTCATCGTGTGCTTTCTGTTTTTTGGATTCTTCGTGATCAATACAATGCGACCGCTGATCAGTGGAACCGATTTTAATGACGGCGGCGGCCGTCGAACCAACTGAATTACTGCTCTGGTAGTAGCTTTAGGCGCTGTTCGAGGTCGTCAGCGTACTGTTCCAGGGACTTTCCAAGCGCTTGTTCTTCGGGTGGCCAATCGATCGATTCGACGAGCTCGCGATACTTTCCAAAGCTTAGCCATGGAGCGTCATCATTCAGCAGTCGAGTACGTGCATCGTGCCGCCATTTCTGCTGCTCGGCGAGTGACAGTGAATCTGGATGATTTCTGGCCCGATACCGCCAGAGCATCTCATCGAGTCTTGGATCATCGAAATAACCGGTAAAGCCGGCGAGTTTGTCCGTGGATGCCTGTCGCACCTTGGCGAGTCTTTGCTTGTCATCGCCGGAATAAAATGCGCCGCTGTACAGCGTACCTTCAAGTTCGTATGGATTGTCATCCCACTCACGGTGCATGGCGTTAGCGATGATTGTGGTCATCTCCTCATCAAGTAGCTGCTCGAGTCGAGAGGCCCGGGCGAGCATTTTTTGCCGATCGATGCCAAGTCGTTCCTCGTCTTCAGGTCGTAGGGTATTCAATGGAACCAGAACCGGACATTTGTTGGTGGCAATATTCGTAAGCCTGATGCGGTCCGCCGGGTCAGTTTCTTCGGACTTTGCGTAGACTCGTGCTGCGATCGCATCGCTATCCAAACCGACAAGAACTTCCGGGTCGGTCATTAAATCAAAAGCGATAACACTATTGGTGTTTACCGGGTGTCGACAAACGGGTAGTACCACCGCGACATGATGTTGCTCCCGAGGAACAATGGCCGACACATAGAGGCATGGCTTGCGCTCTCGTGTTTTCAGCATTTGTGCTGCACTAGCTTTGTCCTTATGTGTGAAAACATAGTCATACAGTCTCGGTTGCACTGATCTGATCAAGCGAGCAACGTCCAGGGTCGCCCAGACGTCGGACATCGCATCATGCGCGTCGCGATGCTCGATACCATTGGCGGCTGTCAAATGTTCCAGCCGATTGGAGGCCGTGCCATCCTCATTAAAGGGCCAATTTATGCCATCGGGTCGCAGTGCCCGGGTCAGTCGCACGACATCGAGAAGATCCCATCGAGAGTTACCCGATTTCCATTCATACTCGTAGGCGTCGAAGAAATTTCTGAACGCGATATGTCGGGTAAATTCATCGTCAAAACGAATGCTGTTGTAACCGATCGAACAAGTGCCGTCCTTGCCGATCATGTTCAGTACCTTGGCGATAAATTCCGCTTCGCTATCTCCGCGCTTGTTGACATGCTGCGGCGACAGGCCAGTCACTCGGCAGGCGTGAGGATTTGGTAGATAGTCATCAGCCAGCTTACAAAAATAAGTAACGGGTTCGTCAATCTGATTCAATTCCAGATCGGTACGCACCCCGGCAAACTGCGCAGGCCGGTCCCAGGCGGGGTGGGTGCCAAAGGTTTCGTAGTCAAACCAGACCAGGGTTTGCGCATTCACCATTGCAGATCGTCGGGCACCTTGTAGTCGCTGTACTCATCATCCTCAGACTCATCGGTATCACTGCCTGGCCTTACAATCGCCCAGTCAGGGTTGATAGCCTCAATAGCCTTTGCGGTATCCGCAGGCACTATCTCGGTTTTGCCATTGAGACGAGTAATAACAAAGCTTCCTTCATTGAGTTTTTCGCGAATCGCTTCGCTTACATGCAACTCCCGAATACGCTTGCCCAGGATGAAGCGATAGACTGATTCACCCTTGAATTCCTCAATGCGTGAATCTTCAATCAAGGACTTGATTTTGGCTTTGGTCGCTTTGCGTTGCGCAACCTCGGCAGCTTCCTTGTTTGCTTGCTCGGCCCTTTTGTCGGCCTGCCGTTTTGCCTGATCATGCCGCTGTTTTGTCGCGTGGGATCCTGGTTTTTTTTTCGCTGTCTTTTTCTTTCGGGTTTCTGAAAACCCTGCTTGCAGCAATTGATCACGTAATGAGTCTGACATCAGCTATTCGCCCGTGTCGCCAGGGGTGTTTTCGTGCTTGCCCAGAAATTCAAGACAGATGCGTGCAAATACTGCGGGCTTCTCGGCATGCAACCAGTGACCGGTACCATCGATTGTCTTGAGAGAAGGTTGTTGAAAGGCTGCCTTGATCGCGGTCTCGTCGTCTGCTTGAAGGTAGTCGCTATTACCGCCTTTAACGAACAGGGTCGGGCAGTCGATCGTGTTTTCAATGACCGGTACATCGGTGATCAGGTCGTAATCCCGAGCAATGCCCTTGAGATCAAAGCGCCAGCGAAACAGCTCGGACTTTGGCGAAGAGCGGTACAAGCTCTTGAGTAAAAAAGCACGCACTCCTGCGTCGGGTATGTCGTCACGCAACTGTATTTCGGCTTCATTGCGACTTTTGATGGATTTAAGATCCAGCTTCAACATGGCATCGATGAATGGCCGGTGATGAGGTGGGTATTTGCGCGGTGCAATATCTTCGATAATCAATTGCTGAATACCTGCGCCTCGTTTAGAGCCTGCCAACGCCATCGCCACCTTGCCGCCCAGTGAGTGACCCAGTAAGGCATAACGCTTGATACCACGGGCTGCCAATTCGTCAGCGACGGCATCGGCCATACCGGCATAGCTGAGTTCCGGCAATGAAGGTGATTGACCATGGCCCGGAAGATCGAGCCGAAGCACCGTTCGATACCGATCAAAATGCAAGGAAAGCGAGGCGAAATTATCGCGATTGCCAAATAATCCGTGCAATATGACGAGGTGATCGCCGCGACCCGATTCTGTGCCGTCAAGCCTCATGGCTAGGCCACTTTGCCGGTTGTTTGCGCCGTGGTTCGGGCATCAGAACGTTCATGCCATTTCGAATCCCGAGTCTGGCTCGTGTGCGGTACACTTTGATGTTGATATTGTGGAACCTTCACTGTGTACTCCAACCTCAAACAACGCGCATCCCGGCTTGCCGATGAAGCAGGGCCTGAGCTTCTGATCGACCGACGAATCGGACTTGAAAAGGAATCCTTGCGAGTCATGGTTTCCGGAACCATCGCCTCGACAGATCATCCCGTATGTCTTGGCAAGGCGTTGACTCATCCATCGATCACCACGGACTTTGCCGAAGCCTTGCTCGAAATGGTAACACCCCCGTGCGATTCTGCTGCAAAGGCAATGCACTATCTCACGGGCATCCATCAATTTATCGTCTCCTGCATGGAGGGGGATGAGCAAATCTGGAACACCAGCATGCCGTGTATTTTGCGTGGGGCCGACAGTATCCGGATCGGAGAATACGGCGATTCGCATCAAGGACGCATGAAGCATATTTATCGACGTGGGCTGGGCGCTCGTTATGGCAAACGTATGCAGGCTATCGCGGGCATCCATTTCAATTTCTCGATGCCGGAATCGAGCTGGCCGCGATGGCAGAGCTTGCATGCAGATTCAACCGCTTCGGTAGATGCCCCCAATGTGCTTGATCAGGCGCGATCACGTGGTTACTTCCAAATGATGCAGAACCTGATGAGAGTAGGCTGGATGGTTCCGTACCTGTTTGGCGCATCGCCGGCTATCTGCCGTACGTTTCTAGCCAAAGGTGAGACAAGTGATCTGGATGTCCTTAATGATTCCACCTTGTACGCGGCACACGGCACGTCCTTGCGCATGGGCAAGATCGGTTATCGCTATCGTGATGATCAACCCATAGACCTTAGTGTTCGCCACACGGATATCCACGCCTACATTGACGACATAATTGGCCATGTCACATCAGAGCATCCACCTTACAAGGCGCAGGGTATACGTGATGATTCTGGCGTCTATCAGCAATTGAGCGCCAATCGACTGCAGATTGAAAACGAATACTACGGCACGGTACGGCCCAAGCAGATACCTGAAAAAGGTGAGTTACCGATTCTTGCGTTAAAAAATCGTGGTGTCCGATATCTGGAATTGCGATCCGTCGATGTCAATATGTTCGAGCCTACCGGGATCAGCCTCGAGCAGGTTGCCATGCTTGAGCTTTTGATGATTTTCGCGTGGCTCGGAGATGCCAAGCCATTGTGTTCGGATGGTATGCAGCGATGTTCAAACAACATCAATACGGTTGCGCACCACGGACGACAACCCGATGTACAACTTGAAGGTCCAGACGGCTCGATCCCGCTCAAGGACTGGGGCTTGTCGATCCTTGACTCGCTGACGGGTGTCGCTGCCTGGCTCGATGAATCGTCTGACGATGACTTGTATTCGCGAACCTTGCAGTTGCAAAGGGAAAAATTGCATGACCCAGAAACAACGCCATCAGCGCAAGTGATGAAGGGTGTTCGCGAAGCAGGTTCGTTTTTTGACTTTGCCCACGAGCAGTCAAGCAAGCATCAATCTGCGTTTGCATCGATGCAGGCTGATGAAGATATGCATGATTTACTGAAAACGGCGGTTGCAAAGTCCATAGAGGATGCTGCCAAACTTGAGGCGGCGAGTACCGGTAGTTTCGATGATTACCTGCGCGACATCATGTCGCAACTTGATCCTTATGCCTCAGCCAAAGGTCTGCAGACGCCCATGACAAGCCTGGCTGGCAGCTGATGCTGTGACGATGAATCAGGCAGCACTGTTTGGTGACATGCAACTCGGTGCCGTTGTGTTGGCCGGTGGTCTGGCAAGGCGTATGGGTGGAACCGACAAGGGGCTGGTGGATCTCGCCGGGCGACCGATGATTAGCTACGCCGTTTCGGTAGTCGAACAGGTGACGGGGCGAATTGTCATCAACGCTAATCGCAATGCTGCGCAGTACGCCGCGCTCGGGCATGAGGTTGTACCTGATGCTTTGGATGGTAACCTCGGACCCCTGGCAGGGCTTAGTGCGGCCATGGAGGCATTGAAGACTGATCTGGTTTTCATGTGCCCATGTGACTCACCGTTCATGAGTGCCGAAATGATTCAACGACTTGCGATAAGTTTCGATCAGAGCAACATCGATATTGCCGTGGCATTTGGCGCTGATCGTATGCAGCCGGTATTCGCAGTCGTACGGAGCTCGCTGAAGGAGTCACTGGATCAATTCCTGGCGCAAGGGGAGCGCAAGATAGACAAATGGTATGCACAACATCGCGTGCAAGAAGTGGCCTGCGATGATCTTGCCGATGCGTTCCTGAATATCAATACCGAAGAGCAACGTCTATCAGCGCAAGCGAGGCTCAATTCATGATTGAAAAATTACCTTCCTGCGACGATCCCTTTGATCGCCTGTTGCCGGTAACGGAGGCGCGCAAACGATTGTTTGCCGCGTTGACATCCATTGCCGATAGCGAGTCTCTTGCTTTGAGTAACTGCCTTGGGCGGGTGCTTGCCGAAGATGTCGTATCTCCCATCAATGTACCGTCATTGCCTAATTCCGCAATGGATGGTTATGCCATCAACGCAAGCGATATCCCCGGTGAAGGTGAATTGACACTGACGCTCGTGGGCACTGCCTGGGCGGGAAAACCTTATGTTGATGAGGTGAAAAGCGGTTCGGCGGTACGCATATTCACCGGTGCCATCATGCCTGCTGGTACTGATACGGTTGTGATTCAGGAGCATGTCACTGCAAATGAAGAGCAGGTGATCATCGGTCACGATGTACAAGCAGGTCGGAACGTCCGAGCGGCCGGTGAGGACGTGGAAAAGGACGAGGTCGTTCTGCTGCGAGGTCGTCAGTTGACAGCCGCTGACATCGGGGTATTGGCATCACTGGGTATTGCCAGTGTTCGAGTCGTACGACAACTTCGTGTGGCCTTTTTCACCACTGGCGATGAGCTTTGTTCTCTGGATGAGTTTGCCGGTCAGGAACTTCCCCCCGGGAGTCTTTTTGACAGCAACCGATACACCTTGCAAGCTTTGCTGAGCTCCATGGGGGTCGAGACAATCGATCTGGGCGTCGTCCCAGACAATGCCGCGGATACGCGTAAAGCTTTGGAGACCGCTGCGGCTGATGCAGATGTCGTGATCAGTTCCGGTGGTGTATCAGCCGGGGACGCGGATTATGTCTCGAAGGTGTTTCATGAGCTGGGGGAGGTTGCCTTCTGGAAGCTCGCCATGCGTCCAGGCAGGCCCTTGGCTTTTGGTTCCATTGGCAATGCTCGGTTCTTTGGCCTGCCGGGTAATCCCGTTGCCGTTGTCGTCACTTTCCTTGAGTTTGTTCAACCGGCGATTCGTTATCTGTCGGGTATGCGTGATGTTGAGCCAGTGACCTTGCCGGCCAAATCTCTATCGAAGCTCAGAAAGACGCTTGGAAGAATGGAATTCCAACGCGGCATCATGCGGGTGAGCGACGACGGCGAGATTGTTGTTGAGTCTACAGGCAAGCAGGGAGCTGGACGTTTGAGTTCTGTTAGCCGTGCCAATTGCCTGATTGTTATTGATGCTGATGTCGAGACGGTCATGCCGGGAGATCGTGTTGGTGTGCAGCCGTTTCACGGATTATTGGCTTGAAGGCAGCTGGCAAACGGTCGCCAACGATGTAGTAATTCGACTCACCGCTTACCATTCAACATACAAGGCTTCCAGGCCGTGAAAGTGGTATTTGTCCTGATAGACCGGATTTCCAGAAAGCTTCAATTCAGGTATTCGCTCAAACAAGGTTTGCAAAGCTACCCGTAGTTCCAGGTTCGCCAGTGCAGCACCGATACAAAAGTGCAAGCCTGCCCCGAAAGAAACGTGATTACCATCTGCTCGGCCGGGTACGAAAGAACCTGCATCAACAAATTGCCTTGGGTCGCGGTTAGCTGCGCCCAATAGCAATCCTATTTCGTCGCCTCGACGCAATTGCACATCGTGTCCAAGCGAGACATCTTCTTGCGCATACCGGGTAAACAAATGCAGTGGGGCGTCATAGCGAAGCGCTTCAGCAACTGTCGCATCAGCTGCCTGTTGAGTGCCGAGCAAGGCATCAGTATCACAGCGTAGCTCCAGTAATGTCTTTACCGAATTGCCGAACTGATGGACAGTTGCCTCATGTCCTGCATTCAGTAGCAGTATCGAGATACTAATGATTTCATCATCGCGTAAATGGTTGTGGTCGTCGCTACGAGTTACCATATGTGAGATCAAGTCGTTACCTGGTTGGCGTCGTTTCTCGATCACCAGTTTGCCAAGGTAGTCCTGAAATTCTCTAGCAGCGAGGTTCGCTTGCTGCTCTTCTTCGTACGTTTGTGTCAAAGTGTACACGCGCACCATGTCATGTGACCATGACAGCAGCTGACCTTTATCGCTTTCGGGCACACCTAGTAGGCGTGCAATAACCGTAATCGGTATGGTCGTTCCATAGGCGGCGATCAACTCAACCGACCTGTCGTCGATAAACGAATCAATACATTCGTGGGCCAGCACCCGGATACCTTCCTCCATTTTTGCCACTTGCCTGGATATGAAGGCGCGATTTACCAACTTTCGCAGGCGAGTGTGCTCGGGGGGTTCCAGCGACAATAAAGAGTACGCTTCCGATTGTGCAAAATCGCTCAGATGCTCAGCCATGGGCGGGTTTTCGTGACCGGTTGGAGGTAGGCGAGCGAAACGTTTGTCTTTCAACGCTGAATCGACAGCTGCGAAGCCAGTGAGGCACCACATGTTGTAGTTTTCCCAGAAAACCGGACCCTCGATCGCGTGCATCCTGTCGTACACCGCGTAGGGGTTCTGCACGAAAGCTGGGTCCTTCGGGTCCTGTTTTATGTGACGCTTGGTCAGCTTAAGAGTGGCCATGGCTCATGATAGTGCGAAAATGTGAATATATTCACACCAGCAGACGCACTCGAACGGACAAGGCCGGTAACCTTGTCGTCTGATCGGAAATCTTCTAATGACAACGACAAGACTCCTTTTGGCGGAACCGTCCGCTACGATGCGCTACGTGCTGGCAAAGCACGCGGAATCGCTGGGTTTTGTCGTGGACGTCGTTGAGCGCTATAGCGACGCCATCAACGCCCTGCAGGACCAATATCAGAGTTTTGGTCATGACTACGCCGGTGTGCTGTTCGGATGGCCTTCTGTACCTGATGAAAACGCCGCGTTACTGTCCCGTCTGTTGGAACAGGACGAATTCAATGACATGGCGGTGGTCGTACTGTCGACTGACATGCGTGCAGAAACCCGCGCCTGGGTAGCTGGGCGAGACAATACTGCCGTGGTTGCCTGGAAGCACTATCTTGATATCGAACCCAAACTGTCAAAACTTCTCGATGAGCGCGATGTCGATTCCGATGTGTTTGATGCGAAGTTTGATAATCGCGATATTGAAATCCTGGTTGTCGATGATTCCGCAACGATAAGGCATTCGCTTAAGGAGCTCTTTTCGATGCAGGGTTATCGCGTCTCGTTGGCAGCGACCGCTGCAGAAGCTATGGATACGGCGCGTAAAAAATTTATAGACATTGCCATTCTTGATTACTATCTCGCCGAAACTACTGGCGATGTCTTGTGTCGTGACCTTATTGCTGACCCCGGCACACATGACGTCATATGCGCGGTCTTGACGGGAACCTATTCAGATCACATCATCAAACGAAGCCTTCGCGCTGGTGCGGTTGAATGCATGTTCAAGAACGAGTCGAGCGAACTTTTGCTTAACCGAATTGATGCCATAAGTCGCTTTGTTCGACAGCGTCGTGATCTGGAGAGCGATCGCGAATTACTTGATGATGTTGTCGACTCCGTTGCCGGACCTACGATTTTGCTGAGCAAAGATGACCGCATTGTTTATCTCAGCCAGCTCGCCATGCATGAACTGGAACTTGATTCGGCGTCGAAACTGTTGGGGCAGTCTGCGTCATTGTTGCTTGAACCCGAGGGTGTTGGCGCTGTGGGGCAGGCGCACGATGTCCACTGGCGCCGACCGGGAGGACTTGAATTTCGCGTCTCTTACGTGCGACGAGATGTGCCGGCGTCAGGCCACAAGGTGCTTTGTTTCAAAGCTGTTCGCGACCCGTCTGCTCAAGGGGCATCGATTGCGGCGACTCCTGCCGGAGTGGCCTCTGAAGCGAAAGCGCTGCAAGCGCAAACACCTGCGCAAGTCGCCAGCAATGCATTGGCAAGGTTCGAACTCCCCGACACAGCGCTGCCATTTCTACAGCAAATGCAAACTTACCTTGCTGACGTGGCCTTACTCGCTGAGCATGTCAGTTTATTGGTGATAGATGTTTTCATGACAACAGGCGGTGGTTTGGCATCGATCGAAGACGATGAAACATTTGCCGCGATAACACATCAGCGCATCATGAGTATCTATCGTCGTAAAAATCATGTGGTTCGACTGAGTCCTAACCGTTACGCATTTTTACTTCGACACACAAACGCACCGCAAGCGTATTTACTAACTCGCAAGATCATGCAAATTTGCAATGAATCAAATATTGGAGCGAGCAAACGAGTTGCCAGCGCTGCGAGTTTACTGGGTATCAATGAGCGTGCGAACCAAGGGGTCACTGAAGTTTTGTCGTATGCGTTCAGAGGCGTTGAGCTGGTGCCTTCGAAAGGGATGAATCAGGCGTATCTAATGGACTTGCACCAGATGTTGAGTGTTTACCCAAGCTAAGCCTTACTGAAGCACCAGGATCTGTCCTGTGTTGACGTCAATGGTATTTAGTGCTTCGGATACTGCACGACTATGCTCACGCGGTACCGAAACCATCAGTACTTTCCCATCTTGACTCAATGCTAGATGCTCAACAAATGCGCTCTTGGCGAAACCCGGTGCAGATAAGGGTAATTCAAGCGCATGCTGCCAAACTAGTGTCGAGTCGCTTGCATTGTTTTCTGCGATAACGCTCGTAAGCGCAGCGTCTGAGTCAGCGAGTGATTGCCAGGCGAATATGATTGTCGACAGGTCCTGATTCGCGGCAAGCTGCAATCTGGCATTGTCGCCAGCTTGCTTGAAACGGCCAGAGCGTTCGATATCGAGTCGCAGGGCTGGCATTGCTGCTGCGTTATCATTTGCGATGCTCTCGATGCGCGACTGGAATTGCCATGCGACTGGAATCAGTTGGGAATCGCGCCGGTTTTCCCAGGCAAGCACGACGAGCTTGTCACCGCTGGCCGAAGACGCTAGCTGGATATCGGAGCTTGGCGTGAGCTGGGGCAGCGAATGCAATTGAGTTACAAGCGATTCATTCGCTATGATTTGCAAACCTTGTATCGAGACTCCGGTTGCATCGATACTCGCAAAATGGATCTTTTCCAGAGAACTTGAAACACCCAGACTTGTGGCAAAGCGTTGTGATGGCAAGGCGTTGAGCAGGATGCTTGGCTGCCAGCTGCCGGCAAGCTCTGTAAACAAGACAAGCGACTCGGGTGTCGACAAGAGCAAGCGCTCGCCATCGGCAGATAGATAAAGACCTGTCTGATCAAGCGTTGCTGATTCGTCCGTAGATTCTCCGCTTGCCACGTTAGTGTCAGACGGGGTTCCGGTAAACGCCGAAATATCAAGTTCCTTGGTGATGAACCACGTTTCACCAAGCCGTTCGAGTATTAGCAATCGGTGCTTTGTGATTGACTGGATGTTCGTGTTGTCGTTATTTTCGCTGACGTCGGTTTCGTTTGAGAGGACGGCGATCGTATCGCCATTTGTCGACATCGCGATATCCAGTTTACGTGTACTGGATATGACATCACTGATGTCGATTGAACTGGTCAGTGACCAGTCGTTGCTAACGCGGGCTGAAATTGTGACACTGCCAGCCAATGGTTCAGCGATAGCGGCGACCGTGCCATTGTCATTGATGGCCACGGACTGACCAAACGCCTCAGCGCTCAAGGACACGACAGGTGTCAGAGTCTGGATTGAATCAGTGACACGCCCGGATAAGCCTACCCTCAGTGAGCTGACACAATCATCAATATCACACTGTTCGATTCTGTATTGACGTGAGTGCCATGGTAATTCGTGGCTGACTGTCGCTACATTAAATTGTGTCTCTTCAGTGCTGATTGCATCACTGACAAGCCATTCATTTCCGGTGATGCTGTCGTAGGCATACAAGCTTGTTCGCGTAGCAGTGATGACATTGTTCCAGGTAAAGTTCAGCTCACCTGGCTGGATTGCGATATCAAGTACCGGAGGTGTCGGGGCAAACAACGCATCATTGGAAAGATCAGTCGTCTGGCTTTCTGCTGCGCCGGCTAGGGGTGGTTCTCCGGATGTCGAGCTGTCACAGGCCGATACCAGCAAGGCAAGCACTGTCGCAACGGACGCCAAACGCTTGTGTCTCGGGTGTCTAGGGGGCAGGTTTGTGCCAGGCACGTGCAGTCCTCGGATAAGGATCGGATTACGAGCAATAGTGGCGGTGACGACGACTTCGGCTTTTCCTGGTATTCGGTATTAGCCGTCTGTATAAATTGTCCGAAGCGTGTCATCACCGCCACGGATCTGGCTGCAAGAATTGATCCGTAAGCCGAGGGCTTCAGGCGGGGGCCGGAGAGAGTGTCGAGGGCCGCACAATTGGCGTTTTGAGCGTGTCTATTGCGTCTTGTAGTCCGTCAACCGTCAGTGGATGCATGCGATTTGCCATCAGCTCTCTCGTCATCCGCACCGACGGGGTTCTATCCCACCAATCCGGGTCCTCCGGATTGAGCCACACGCAGTGTGGGAAGGCATCCTGCAATCGCTGCAGCCAGACTGTTCCGGCTTCTTCGTTCCAGTGCTCGACACTGCCGCCGGGCATGGCTATTTCATACGGGCTCATGGTGGCATCACCGACGATCACAAGGCGGTAGTCCTTGCCGTAGGTTCGCATCAGTTCGACGGTTGATGTGGTTTGAGTATGCCGTCTGGCATTGTCCTGCCACACGCGCTCATACAAAAAATTATGAAACCAGAAGGTGTCCAGGCGTTTGAATTCGGCACGGGCCGCCGAGAACAGGGTTGAGGATAGTTCTGCGTGGTAATCCATTGAGCCGCCGATGTCGATCAATAGCAAAATCTTGATCGCGTTCTGGCGTTCGGCACGCATGTGTATATCGAGGCGGCCTGCCTTGTTCGCTGTCTCGCGGATGGTTGTGTCCAGATCCAATGAATCGGGTCTGCCATCGCGGGCCAGTCGCCTGAGTTTACGCAGAGCCATCTTGAAGTTGCGAGTGCCGAGTTCGCGACTGCCATCAAGATCCTTGTAGCGTCTTTGTTCCCAGACCTTGACCGCTCGTCCTTGTCGACGTTTCCCGCCGCCAATCGATACACCCTCCGGGTTAAAGCCGCCATGACCGAACGGTGAGGTGCCACGGGTGCCTATCCAGCGATTACCACCGTGATGCTCTTCGTTTTGTTCCTCGAGGCGCTGAGCAAGCGTCTCCATCAATTTGTCCCAGCCACCGAGCGCTTCGACCTGAGCCTTTTGTTCTTCGGTCAAGGCGTCTTTGTTGGCAAGCTTCAACCAATCGTTGGGGATGCCCTTGGCTAATGAGTCGGCGAGCTCGTCAAACCGTTGCTCGCGACCAGCCCAGTAATCTCTGAATACCTGGTCAAAACGATCGTACAGTGATTCGTTCTTCACCAGGCACAAACGAGCAAAGCTGTAGAACGCGTCGATATCCAGGGTGCCAACAGACTTGGACAAGCCATCAATCAGATTCAGCCATTCGGTGAGCGAGACCTTGATCCCGGCGCGACGTAGACGATCGTGGAAGTCGAATAGCATCAGAGAGTCAGTTGCCGTGTGCACCGGCAGTACCTAAGCGCCAGTTTTGCTACCAACGGCCTGATACTCATTGTTTGCGATGGCCTTGTTGTTTGTGCAAAAAGATCAAACGTTCGAATAAGTGTACGTCTTGCTCGTTTTTCAATAGCGCGCCGTGCATTTTGGGTAGTACGGTGCGAAGCTCGTCACTGGCGAGGTCTTCAGGTTTCAGTTCATCCGCGACCAGGAGTTTGATCCAGTCCAGTAGTTCTGACGTCGATGGTTTTTTCTTTAATCCCGGTACTTCGCGAAGATCGAAAAATACGTCGAGAGCCGCTGATAGCAGATCCTGCTTGACGTTTGGGTGATGCGCGTCGACGATACGCTGCATGGTGCTTCTGTCAGGGAAACTGATGTAATGAAAGAAGCAGCGCCGCAGGAATGCGTCGGGGAGCTCCTTTTCGTTGTTGCTGGTGATGATGACAAGCGGACGTCTTTTTGCCACGATTGTTTCTCGCGTTTCGTACACTTGAAATGACATGCGATCGAGTTCCTGTAATAGATCGTTCGGGAATTCGATATCAGCCTTGTCAATCTCATCAATCAAGACAACCGATTGTTCTTCATTGTCAAACGCTTCCCACAGTACGCCGCGTACGATGTAGTTGCTGATATCGGCAACGCGATCATCACCTAGCTGAGAATCGCGTAAGCGTGACACGGCGTCGTACTCATACAAACCTTGCTGTGCGCGCGTTGTCGATTTGATATGCCAGGCATGCAGGGTGCAGTCAAGGCGACGCGCGACCTCCATGGCAAGCTCGGTCTTGCCGGTGCCCGGTTCACCTTTGATGAGCAAAGGTCTTTGAAGTGTCAGTGCTGCGTCAATCGCGACCTGCAGCTCATCAGTTGTGATGTAAGTGCTCATGGCATCAACTGGATTGAGCGACAATCATCGGACCGGTATCAGCGCCGCCGAGCAGATGCATATGAATGTGTTGTACTTCCTGTCGTCCATGGTCGCGACAATTGATGATAAGTCGGTAACCATCTTCGCTGATGCCTTCATCACGGGCGATTTTTTTTGCAACCGTCAGCATTCGGCCAAGCACAGCTTCATCTTCTTCGGTGACATCGTCAACGGTGGGAATCAGTTTGTTCGGCACAATCAAAACATGCGTGGGCCGTTGTGGGCTGATATCACGAAAAGCGGTGACCAGATCGTCCTGGAAGACCATATCCGACGGAATTTCCTTACGAATGATCTGGCTGAAAATCGTTTCTTCTGGTGAATTGTTGGACATGTCCGGGCAACCCTTGTTCGATGAGGCGTGTGAGGTGCAGTCGAACCGACCTGCATTGCGATTATACTGCCTAGTCCTCTACCTGCTCAGGAAGCCAAAACCGGATGGGAAATCGATTATCCAAAATTTATACGCGTACCGGCGATGACGGCACGACGGGCCTCGGTGATGGCAGTCGTACCGACAAGGACGGTGCGCGCGTTAGCGCCTATGGCACAACGGATGAATTGAATTCCATCATTGGTATGGTGTTGGCTCTACCGCTACCTGACAAAGTCGACAGAGTTTTACACGAAATACAGCATCATCTGTTTGATCTTGGCGGAGAGTTGTGCATCCCGGGGCATCAGGCCATTCAGGACTCACATATTGACTGGCTTGAGGCAACACTCGATCATTTCAATGATGCCTTGCCACCACTCAAGGATTTCATCCTGCCCGGTGGCAGTAGTGCTGCAGCAAACTGTCATCTGGCGCGAACCGTGTGTCGACGCGCAGAACGTCATGTCGTCAATTTACAGCGAACCGAAGAAGTGCCACCTTATTCAATGAAATACCTGAACCGATTATCGGATCTGTTATTTGTTCTGGCGCGAGTTATCGCTCGTCATGATGGTGGCAGTGAGGTACTGTGGCAGAAGGATCGCACACCGGTAGATTTAGGCACATGAGTGCTACCGACAAGCCTGTAGAAGAGCGTCGTGACAGATCAGATTTTGCCTGGTTCATGCAGATGCCGACGCGCTGGATCGACAATGATCTTTATGGCCACATGAATAATGCACTTTATTACAGTGTTTTTGAAAATGTGGTCATGAGTTGGCTCGAAATTGAAAAGGGCTTGAATCCCAACACCGGAAATGTGCGATGCTTCACGGCGGAAAACGGGTGTCGCTATTTGTCTGCGGTCAAATACCCTGATGTGCTCGATTGTGGTCTCCGCGTTGCGCATCTTGGCAACAGCAGCGTTCGCTACGAGCTTGGGATTTTCGTCGCGGAACGTGAACCAATTCGGGCAATGGGACATATCATCGATGTATTCGTTGATGCTTCTACCGAGCGGCCGATACGTATTCCAGACGAGTTCCGTCAGGCGCTCGGTAGCTTGCAAGTTACCGGGTAATCTGGCATCCGAGCAACCCTGAACCCCGGAAGGTTTCAAGTGACTGGTGGAGTAGTTAAAACCGAGCGGAGTGTCGACAGGCCAATTGCGAATGGTCTGCAAAGTCCGGTCGTTGAGGTTCCGGAAGAACAACCTCCGATAGCACCAGCAGCAGTATTGTGTCTTGCGGCCGTGATTTTTGCGGTACTTGGCTTGAACCACTGGAAGGAAGTACCGGTGACAGCGTCTGCTTCGGCAATCGAATTCGATAATCTCGTGACGTTGACAGCGCCTCCGTCCCGATTTGCAAACCTTGTCGCATCCCTTGAGAAACTTGGCAAGGGATTCCAGCGCGACTCGGCTTTAGCTCTCCCTGCGGAGCCATCATCAGAACCCAGCCTTACGCCACCACCACCGCCTAGGCCACCAACGAGTTTCAAAGTCACGAACTTGCCGGCCATGGTGTTCAATGAGGTACAAGGCGATCAGTGGTCAATGCCAGTCGCGTCGTTCCCACAGATGATAGCGCCGGATATGCACAAGACGTATTCCGACGACTGGAAACCTATGATCAGTTGGCGCAAGACATCTAATGGCGAATCTTTTTTACCCGTCGCGCGAGTTCGTTGTGGCGGATTGTCTCCTCAGGCGGTTGCCCGGCGGGTTGACAGGTTTGATGTGCTTATCGATCAATTTGCGCAAAAGTATGAGGTTGACCCAAATCTCGTCAAGGCCATCATTACGCGAGAATCTTGCTTCGATCAGTCGGCAATCTCCCATGTTGGCGCAATTGGCCTGATGCAATTAATGCCGGATACTGCGCGCTGGCTCAAGGTCAAGAACCCGGCGAAGGCCGAGGCAAATCTTGCAGGCGGCGTTCGCTATTTTGCGTCTCTGCATAAAGAGTTCGGTACGCTGGAACTTGCACTGGCGGCTTACAACGCGGGACCAGGAAATGTACGCCGCTATGGCGGAATTCCCCCGTTTCGCGAGACGCAATCGTATGTGAAGACCGTGCTTGGTTTCTATCGACGTTATTCAGCGGCAGATTCGTTTGTCTCTAGCTAGTAGTCTCTATCTGGTCGCACAATAGCCGCGAGCACTAGTCATGCACACTACTCGCGCACGCTAGGCGCGGCGATTCGCACGCTGACTATTTTTACCTTTTCGTAGCGGGACCCGCTGCGGCGACGGCAATTCATGATTTTCAAGGGAATGAGCTGGTAAACTCTGCGCGCTGAACCAGCGTTACTCATGACACCAGCACAATGCACGCGCTGTCCATCCAAAATCTGACCAAAACCTACGGCGCCGATACCGTTGCCTTGCGCGGAATCGATCTCGATGTTCCTGTCGGCGATTTCTTTGCCTTGCTCGGGCCTAATGGCGCGGGTAAGTCCACGGCTATCGGCATCGTGTCCTCACTGGTTAACAAAACCTCCGGGACGGTATCGGTATTCGGTCATGATATTGACAAGGAGCTGGAAGCGGCAAAGGCCTGTATTGGCCTGGTACCGCAGGAATTCAATTTCAACGTGTTTGAACCGGTGTTGCCAACCCTGATGAATGTGGCCGGTTACAATGGCATCCCGCGCAAGGTTGCGCGTGTTCGTGCAGAGCATTTTTTGAGACAGCTTGATCTTTGGGACAAGCGTAAATTGCCGGCTCGCGCCTTGTCTGGCGGCATGAAGCGTCGACTGATGATTGCCAGAGCGCTGGTTCATGAACCTCGGTTGTTGATTCTGGATGAACCTACTGCGGGTGTGGATATCGAGATTCGTCGCACCATGTGGGAGTTCCTGACCGAACTCAATGAGGAGCAGGGGACCACAATCATTTTGACCACGCACTACCTTGAAGAAGCCGAAGCGCTATGTCGAAATGTGGCGATCATCGATGGCGGCAACATTATTGAAAAAGGCAATGTTACCGAGCTCCTGAGCCGATCCATGCTGGAGACATTTGTGCTTGATCTGGCAACGCCGCACCCGGAACTGCCAGAGATCGAACCGTTTGTTTTCAGGGCGCGTGCTGATGGCAGTATCGAGGTCGATGTACCTAAAGGGCAGAGCCTCAATCGCCTGTTCAATGGTCTGAGCGAGTCGGCTATCGAGGTCACAAGCTTGCGCAACAAATCGAATCGACTTGAAGAGTTTTTTCTGCGCCTTGTGCAATCCTCGCATAACGGGAAGGCGTCATGAATGGAATGCGCGAAGGGGGTGGTATATCAGCTGGCACTGATCGCCCGGATCTGATCAGGATGAACCGGATCGCCTACCAGACAATAGTGCGCAAGGAGATCCGGCGATTTGCACGCATCTGGGTACAGACGATCGTACCGCCGGCTGTGAATGCGCTGTTGTACATGGTTATCTTCGGCAGCTTGATTGGCTCTAGAATCAGCGATATGGGCGGGTTTCGGTATATCGATTTCATTGTACCGGGGTTGATCATGATGTCAGTGATCATCAATTCGTATTCGAACGTTGTGTCCTCGTTCTTCAGTTCGAAGATGCAGAATTACATCGAGGAGCTTCTGGTGTCTCCCGTTAGTAACCTCACCATTATTGCTGGATACCTTACTGGCGGCATGGCTAGGGGATTGCTGGTTGGCTCTTTGGTCGCTGGCGTATCATTGTTTTTCAGTGATATCAGGCCGCTAAACCCCATCATCACGATCAGTGTTGCGGTATTGACATCAATCATGTTTGCCCTCGGCGGGCTGATCAATGCTGTGTTCGCCAAGTCCTTTGATGAAATATCCATCGTGCCGAATTTCGTGTTGACGCCGCTAACCTATCTGGGCGGTGTTTTTTACTCCATTGCTCTGCTTTCACCGGTATGGCAAACCGTATCTCTGTTCAATCCGGTGCTATATATCGTCAACGGATTTCGTTACGGCATATTGGGCGTCAGCGATATCCCAATATGGACAAGCTTTGGCGTTATAATCTCGTTTATTCTGGTTCTTGGAGCGATCGCTTACAGCTTGCTCAGCCGTGGCGTCGGTATCAAGCATTAGATTTTTTACATTCACACATTCAATTTCGCCTAAAGGCAACCCCAGCATGGCAACTGCGACAAAAACCCGCGAACCAACAATGGCCGAAACGGCCGATCGTCATCACCTGTACCAGGAGTCCGTTCAGAACCCTGAGTTCGAGCTCGATTTCATTGACGACACGTTCAAAGAAATTCGTGGTCGCAAGCCTTTGTCCATGCGTGAAGATTTTGCCGGTACGGCAATTTCCTCGGTAGAGTTTGTCAAGCGACGTAAAGAAAACACCGCGATAGCCGTCGACTTCGATCCCGAAGTACTGGATTGGGGGCGACGTAACAATGTCGCCAAACTTAATGATAGTCAGAAGCAGCGTATTGAACTGATACAGGAAGACGTACTGGATGTGGTCACCGAGAAGGTGGATATCCTGCAAGCCTATAACTTCAGTTACTGGTTTTTTCAGGAGCGGGCGACCTTACTACATTATTTCAAGCAGTGTCATAAGGGATTAAAAGAAGATGGCTTGTTGTTTCTGGACGTGTTCGGTGGTTCGGAGTGTTATCAGACACAAAAGGAAAAGCGCAAGGTCGATGGCTTCAAGTACATCTGGGAGCAGGCTGAATTCAATGCGATTACCAATGAGCTGAAATGTCATATCCACTTTCACTTCCCTGACAAGTCAAAGCTTAAAAAAGCCTTCAGCTATACCTGGCGGGTCTGGGGTGCGCGCGAACTCAGAGAAATTCTGGCCGAGGCCGGTTTCAGTGAATCTATTGTTTATCGTCAGGAATTTGATGAGAAAACTGACGAAGCACTTGATGAGTACATCGCGACGGATGAAGCTGAGGACTATGCCTGCTGGCTGGGGTATATCATCGCCAAACCCTGAGTGGGTTCGGCGACATTATCTAACTAACTGTCGAGGCGGTTTTTCGAACCCGTCTCGACAGGAGCAAGCCATTCGCTCGGGTAGTCGTTATCGGTCTTCGGTATCGCAGAAGTCGATGTCAAGTGCAGCTCTAGGATCGATCTTGGCGTAGCTTTTCAATCCCCAGCTACCTTCATAGTAGAGCTCTTCGGTATTCAAGTTACCTTCATCGGTAACCCGATAGTGAAAACGTGATTCTCTTGCTCGGTCTTTCACAATCATGTTGGCATCACCGTAGTACTCGAGCTTTTTGCTCTTGTAGCGCTTGTAACATTCCAAATGAGACTTGTAACGAAATTCGGTTTCTTGTCCGTCTCGTTCGATGACCAACAGAACTTTATCGCTTCGTGAATTCGAAGGACTTTCGAGTTGCCAGTGACCTAGCAAGTCGTAGCTAGGGGCCTGGGGTGATGATTCCGCCTGCAGAGTGTCAAAAATCGTATATCGACCTTTGACCGTTTCCCAGTGGGCTTTGTTTTTTTCCATGGCCTCGTTGTATTCCTGATACTCAGCGTTGGTACGCTCAAGGGTACGCTCGCGCTGAGCGCTCATCAGCATTGCGGTTACTGTCAACGTGGCCATCAAGCCTGCAAGTACATACATCGAATATCTCCCTTATTACAGATGCTTTGTCGGTAGCGGAAAAGTCCGGCAGTAACCATGTGGCGACCGATTGATAAACGAAAGTGAGTTCAGTCGCTGTTCTGGTGACACACCCTAGGGTTTTGGCGTGATAAACATCACAAACAAGGTTAGTGGTAAAGGGATCTGATATACGCAGTTCTAAAAAATGGCCATCACCTGTGAACCTTTCAGTGACTCGCTGATCCAGCGTCCGCCTCAGGTCACTGAGGACACATCCTGTGTGCTGTCGGCCACGGGGTGAACAGTCACCACACGAGTCTGACTTCGGCCCCGCCTTTGGCAGCACCTTCGGTAACACC
>CAYULV010000002.1:43145-58358 GCA_964445655.1 uncultured Granulosicoccaceae bacterium
GTAACACCCTCATCGATATTTGCCAGCGAAACGGATCCGCCATGACTCTCCATCATCTGCCGCACTGCAGCGAGACCCATGCCTTGACCTTGTGCCTGGGTATCTGCTCGAGCTCCGCGTTGAGTCAACATCGATAGTTTACCTTCAGGAAAACCTGGCCCGTTGTCGCGAAAAACCACATGTCGTGGTGATTTGCTTGCTGTCACCGTCACTTCGGTCGCGCCATATTTGCAGGCGTTATCGGCGACGTTACCGAACAGTTCGAGAAGGTCAGCATTGTCCATACGGACCATTGGCGCGTCGTCAATCTCGAGCTCAAACCGGATGCCATTTTGCTGGTACAGTTTTTCGAGTGAACTGACCACACGTCTGATAGCGGGTTCTGTTGATATCAGCGGCGCGAGATAACTCGGCGCCTTGATATGTGCTCGTTGTACCGAGCGCTTGAGCGACTCACGTATGCGATCGATCTCGGCGGTGATGACGTCGGGTTTTATAGTTGCATCTTTTGTTTTCGGCGAACCAGTTGTCTGTGTTGATACCTTCTCAACTTCGTTCTGTAGTACCGACAGGGGTGTTTTGAGATTGTGTGCCAAGTCATCTATCAAGTGCCGATACTGCGCGTGGCGTGCGCGTTCCGCGCGCAACAGGGCATTGAGCCCACTACTCAGTGGCAATAGTTCAGTTGGCACTGTACTGGACAAGGAGTCACGTTCACCGCGTTCGATCAGTCTGACTTCATCACCAATTTTTTCCAGCGGTTTCAAACTACGTTTGAGCACGAGCAATTGTACGATCAACAGTGCAAAGGCCGAGGCCAGTAGCGTTGCCCAAAGAGTCCGGTCAAAACGTTTGAGTTCTGCAAGCAGGTTATCGGCACTATCGACCACGTGCACGATGAAGGGTAACTCTTCGCCATTGTCGAATGCCCAGGCGGTTGAGAGTTGTAGTCGATTGACAGACGTTTGATTGCGTTCCTTGCCTTCAACAGTTTCGAACAACCAGTCACCGATTGGTCGAACGACTGCTTGTGGTGGATTGACGAGCATTGATCGGGATTGCCAAAGCTTGGCACCATCGTTACCGATAATTTCTGCATAGAGCCCGGTCGTTGCCTGATTCAAACGTGCATCTGGCAATTCCAGTTCGTTGATGAGGAGGCTGGGGCCGTCGTCAGGGTTGGCGCTTATTTCTGTCGCGCCAAGGATGCCGTAAACCAAGCCTTGCATGCGATCAAAGCGCGCGGTCTCGGCTCGGCTTCTGACAGAATACGAAACCGACAAGGCAGTCAGGATGACAAAGACGGATAGAACCAGACTGGTGCCGATCACGAGCCGTGTCGAAATGGATCTCACCGGTTAACCGTTACTGTCGTTTTGCGATTTGCCCGCGACCTTTGTTTCCGACTCTTTTGCGCGCGGCAGACTTAATCGATAACCCCGGCCACGCATGGTTTCGATCGGGTTCATGGTTTTAGTGGGATCAAGCTTCTGGCGAAGCCGTCGAACAAAGACTTCAAGCACATTCGGGTCGCGGTCTGTGTCCTCGTCGTACAGGTGATCGAGCAATGTGGCTTTACTGATGACACTACCGTCGTTTACCGCCAGATAGGCGAGCACTCGATACTCATAGGCGGTCAATGATATATGTTTGTCATCGACGGTGACTTGCTGGCCACGTGTGTCGATGACAAGTCGACCAAATTTGAGCACAGACTCGGTCCAACCACCGGTACGGCGCAGTAGTGCCCGCGTTCGAGCTAGCAGTTCTTCGATATGAAAGGGTTTGGTGAGATAGTCATCCGCACCTGCTTCAAGTCCATCAACCTTGTCTTCCCAGCGATCACGTGCCGTTAGTACGATAATGGGGTAAGTCTTATCCGCTTTGCGCAGTTCGCTGATCAGTGACAAGCCGTCGCGTTTTGGCAAGCCGATATCAATGACAGCGAGATCGACAGGCATGTTGAGACCAAGGTACAAACCTTCTTCGCCGTCATCGGCTTCATCGATGGCAAAACCTTGCTCACGGAATGCTGTAACGAGTTGTTCACGAAGTGTCGATTCGTCTTCAACGATAAGCGCACGCATTTACGATGAACTCTTCGGGATACGAAATACGCGAACCCGTCCCTCACTCAAGACCTTGACCGCGAAGATAACTCGTCCGTCCTTGTTAGTCTCTTCGCGTACACCAATGACCTTGCTATTACCGCCAGCCTTGTCCAGGGCTTCGGCGATTGCACCTTGGCGATTGGCCACATCGGCATGCACGTTTTGCAGGCCAGACAGTGCAAGGCACAACGCCAAGAGCACACCCGGCAGCGAGAAGCCACGCTGCCGGAGGTTTTTCTTGTCAGTTGTGTTTGCCATGAGGCGAAGTGGTGTTCCTTTTATGTCTACGCGGGTAGATCTGTTTATCTGAGTATATGTCTATTCTAGTATCGGGACGAGCCGACCGAGACTTGAACTTTGATCCGGTTGCCGGGATGGCGCGGCCGTTGAGTTGTGTAGATTCGGCCTTTGTGGCGATACGTCACATTATAATGCTGCAGGCGCTTTTCGTAGCGGGTTTGGCTCACGCGTTTGCAACGTTCGACGGGGCGAGTCTGGTAAATCGGCCGTGATTCGTACCGCTGGTGTCCGCGATTGCCTTGATAGCGCCGATTGTTACGCAGGCTGCCGTTGGTTTCATTGCCAATGGCCGAGCCAATGATGGCACCTGCGATGGTGGCTCCAGTACGTGTGCTTTTACGGCTGCCATGTGCGAGCTTGTTGCCAATAACACCGCCGATAATCCCACCGACGATAGCGCCGCCGGTGCTGTTGTTGGCACGTGCCGAGTTGTAGCGTTGATTGCTCGGAACACGCTCATAACCTGTGATATGTCTTTCGTGCTCGATCCAGCATTGGCGGCGAGGCTCATGGATTTGTACGTGTTTGTATACAGGGCGCGCCTTGATGACTCGGGCGTACTCGGTAAAATGTTTCGCGGCAGGTCGTCGTTTGGAATGGTCTGCCTGCGCCACGTTGCTCAGGGCCGTGCCTAGTAACAGGGCGCCGACTGCTGCGGTTACGGTGGCTTTACGTATGACGGTCTTGTTCAGAGAATTCATGCTTGTGTCCTGGTGACGCTGATAGACGTTTGTCAGCTTGGGACACACGATAATGAGTGACGACTGAACCCGGCCTGAACATGTCTGGCGCTTAGCCAAACATCGTCGAATTGTTCAGCCTGGTTCACGAAATTCGCGCAAAAACTGCGCGATCTGGATCAAAACGAGTGGTAATTCTCAGCTGGATTCCGCGCTCGGGTTCGCAGCGGCATCCTCAGGACCGTCCAGTGGTTCGGCTATTTCTTCAATCGGTTCGACAGCTGGCGAGGGCTGCTCTTCGGGCTCTTCGATTGGCAGTATGCGGGTCAGCAATCCGAATCGAGGATTGTCGATATAGTGCAGTTCACGTGAACGCATCTTGCGGCTTTGTTTCAGGCGGTAGCTTTGGCCGGTTTCCTGATCGGTGTAGACGAGGAGGGTGTCCATGTGCAAAAAGCGACCGAGTCTGACCTTGATCGTGCCCGAGACTGTGGCGGTGTTGAAAGCGCGCGTGCGATCAGGCTGTGGCGTCTGTGACACCGGGATGAAGCTGTTAAACCGTTTTGTATCTTCGGGCAGGTAAACCGTCCCTGTTCCACCAAGGCTGATGCGAATCGGTTTTGCTTCTTTGCGATCGAGTCCAGGCTGACGCCAGGCGAGGTGTCTGATAAGGCGAAAACGCCCTGATTTGCGAATACTTTCAGCGTTCTCTTCGAGTGAGAGGCCTTCCTCGATGATTTCGAAACCAGCGTTTTTCGCCGCATCGCCGCCGAGTGTCAAAGCCCTTTCACTCTTTGGCACGTATATACCGCCGCCGGAGACATTTTTGCCGCTGACATTTTCAAAGATGACAACTTCAATAAGGAAATCTCTGGCGTGGCTTTGACTGGCTGCGAACAGCAACAAGCACGGCAACAACAAATGCGTCATGACATGTCTGGCTTGCATCAATAAGCTCCTCAATTAGCTTGTTATCTGTCGATGGCTTATGCCGCTTCGCGCACAGTCAGTTGGTCCAGCAACTGGTCCATGAATTCCTGCCCGTCACTGATGTTCTCGAATGCCTTTACGATGCGTAGGACTTTCTTGCCATCAAAGCGGTAGATATCACTGTCTCGTTGAATCAATTGTATCAAGGCCATCGGATCAACATTTGGCTCATTTGCAAAGATGATCCTACCGCCGCCAGCGCCGAGTTCCAGTCGCTCGATACCCAGCATCTCCGCCCGAAGTCGCAGGCGCATGACATCAAAGAGACGTTCGGTTTGTGGTGGCAGCAAGCCGAAGCGATCGATCAGCTCGATCTTCAGCTCACGTAGCCCGTCACTGTCCTTGGCGTTGGATATGCGTTTGTAGAGAATCAAACGGTGATGCACGTCCGGGACGTAATCCTCGGGTAGAAGAGCCGGGACACCTAGATCCACCTCGGTGCCTTGGGCCAGTGGTTTGTCGTAGTCGGGGAGTTCGCCTCGTTTCAAGGCGCTGACCGCGCGAGTCAGCAATTCACTGTACAAGGTAAAGCCGATAGCCTGAATTTGTCCGCTCTGATCTTCGCCGAGGAGTTCCCCCGCACCACGAATTTCCAGATCATGAGTGGCGAGGGTAAATCCAACGCCGAGATCTTCAAGTGATTCGATCGCTTGCAGGCGTTTCTCGGCGTCGCTGGTCATGCTGCCACGCGGTGGTGTGAGCAGGTAAGCATAAGCACGATGATGGGAACGACCCACACGACCACGCAACTGATGCAACTGCGCCAGGCCAAGCTTGTCGGCGCGATTGATGATGATGGTGTTGGCCGTCGGTACATCGATACCACTTTCAATGATCGTCGTACTGACCAGAATGTTGAATCGCTGATGGTAGAAATCAACCATCACTTGTTCGAGATCGGATTCGCGCATCTGACCATGTGCAAATTGAACCTTGGCGCCAGGAACGATACGTTCAAGATCTTCGACGATACGTTCAATGGTTTGTACTTCATTGTGCAGAAAGTAAACTTGTCCGCCGCGGGCAAGCTCTCGTTCGCAGGCCTCGCGGATTTGCACATCCGACCATTCACCGACAAAGGTTTTGATGGCATGGCGATGTTGCGGTGGTGTCGCGATGATCGAAAGGTCTCGCATACCAGCAAGACCCATGTTCAAGGTGCGTGGAATGGGTGTCGCTGTCAAGGTGACGATGTCGACCTCGGCACGCAGGGCTTTCATGTGTTCCTTGTGGCGTACGCCAAAGCGATGCTCTTCGTCGATGATGACAAGGCCAAGATTCTTGTAGCGGATGTCCTTGCTCAAGAGCTTGTGCGTACCGATGATGATATCGACCTTGCCAGAGGCCAGCTTCTCGATAATGGCCTTTTGTTCCTTGGCGGTTTCAAAGCGAGACAGGGATTCAATCTGTACCGGCCAGTCGGCAAAGCGGTCGAGGAAATTCTGATGATGTTGTCGCGCCAACAAGGTGGTCGGGACTAACACCGCTACTTGTTTGCCGGCGTCCACAGCGACGAAGGCTGCACGCATGGCCACTTCGGTCTTGCCAAAACCCACATCACCGCAGACCACTCGGTCGGTCGGTTGTTTCGAGCGCAAGTCCTTGACCACCGCATCAATAGCCGATTGTTGATCCGGCGTTTCCTCAAAGGGAAAAGCGTCGCAGAACAGGCTGTAGTTGTCTGAGTCGGACGGGAAGGCATAACCTTTTCTGGCCGCGCGCCGTGCGTGAATTTCCAACAGTTCGGCAGCGACGTCGTAGGCTTTTTCAGCGGCTTTGCGTCGCGCTTTTTGCCAGGTGTCGCTGCCTAGCTTGTGCAGTGGCGCAGTTTCTTCGCTGGCACCGGCATAGCGGCTGATCAGATGCAATGATGATACGGGGACGTAAAGTTTGTCATCTCCCGCGTATTCAATGGTTAGATATTCGTTGGTCACGTCGCCGACGGAAAGTGTTGTCAATCCTTGGTAACGCCCGACACCGTGATCGATATGTACGACTGGCGCGCCAATATTGAGATCCGTCAGGTTGGCAATGATGGCATCGGAATCCCGTGTGGGGCGCCGGCGTTCACGACGCTTGACGCGATGCGAGCCCAGTTGTCCTTCGGTGATTAGTGCGATACGTGCATCGGGCAATGTCAGTCCACGATCGAGCGGGGCAGTGGTCAGACACAACTCGCGGTCTGATGACAAGAAATCCTGCCAGGAATCGACGGTTTGCGGTGCGAGTCGATTTCCCATAAGTTGGTCAAGCAGTACTTCGCGTCGCCCCGTGGATTCGGCGACCATCAGTACTCGTCCCGGGAACTTGCCCAGAAAATCGGCGAGCGCGCCCATGGGTTGCTCGGCACGAGCATCAATCGGGAAGAGCCCCGGCGATGCCGAATTGAAGTTGATGCCACTGGCCCCGGGTTTTTCGATCTCGTGTCGTTTGAGTTCAATCGGGGTGTTCGCCTCGAGCGCCTGGTCAAGCTCATCTGTCGAGATGTAGATGCTGGCCGGTGGCAGGATAGGTCGTTCCACATCATGACGACGTTCTTCATAGCGATCCGCTGTGGCGGCTGCGAAATTCGTGAAGGCTTCGCTTGCGCCATCCATCAGCAGGATTTGTACTGCATTCGACAAGTAGTCGAAGAACACTGAAGTCTCTTCAAAGAACAAGGGCAAGTAGTATTCGATGCCCGACGGCGCGCGACCTTCGCTGACTTCATGATAGATCGGCGTGTTCTTGCTTTCGGCGGCAAAGCTCGTTCGATATTGACGCCGAAAGCGGGCAATGCCTTCTTCGTTGAGCGGGAATTCATGGGCCGGTAACAGTTCAATCAGCTTGGCTTTTTTCAAGCCACGCTGGCTGTCCGGGTCGAAGGTCCTGATCGTTTCGATTTCATCATCGAAGAATTCAACGCGAAACGGGAGTTGGCTGCTCATCGGGAACAGGTCAAGAATCGATCCGCGTACGGCGAATTCGCCGTGTTCTTCAACCTGGGTCACCAAGCGATAGCCGGCTTCGACCAGTCGGACGCGAAATTCATCAAGCTTGAGCGTGTCACCGCTTTTGATAATGAGTGCATGCTGCTCAAGGAAGGATCTAGGCGGCAAGCGCTGCATCATTGCAGCAGATGTCAGCAGCAGGACGCCTGAGGTCAGTGTGGGCAACGCGTAGAGCGTTCGAATGCGTTGCGAAATGATGTCCTGATGTGGTGATACTCGATCATAGGTGAGCGTTTCCCAGTCACTGAGCACATGCACAGGTATGTTGCTGCCACAATAAAAGGTCAGCTCCTGTTCGAGCTGCAATAGCTCCAGCGTGCTGGGTACAACCACGACAAGCAGGGCATCCGAGCGCGCGGCCAATTCGCTGATCGCCAGCGCTTCGGCTGATCCATAGAGTTGGCCCCAATGGCGCTTTTCAGCAACCGTATCGGGGAGCAGCATTACAGGGGCGTCATTGACGGTCATCGAAGTACTAAGGCAGGGTTCAAAACAAAGTTCGGTAGGGACATTATCTGTAGTAGTGTCCCATATTTCCTATACTCTTCGTGGCGGTGCGCGGCATCTTCCAGCAGCGGCGTACTTTCGCCGTTGTGTGGTGGGCGTCAGATTATTTGCGAACCTTGTCCTTGCTGGCGGTCTACAGGTATATGTTTCAACCATACGAGCTGTTTGTCGGGCTGCGGTACACCCGAGCGAAACGGCGAAATCATTTCATCTCCTTCATTTCTCTGGTCTCGATTCTCGGCATCATGCTGGGTGTTACCGCGCTCATAACGGTCACCTCAGTGATGAACGGCTTCGAAAAGGAGATGACGGAACGGATAGTTGGCGCGTCCTCACATGCCACGGTGACGGGCCTGGGCGAGCCGGTGCAGGACTGGCAAAGTATCGCCGCCCTGGTTGATGAGCATCCAGAAGTTGCAGGTTCCGCACCTTACGTCGAAGGGCAGGTCATGCTCGTACATGCAGGCCGCTCTACCGGCTCCCTGATACGCGGCATCCTTCCCGAAGAGGAAGGCAATGTGTCCGAAATCAACGAGAAAATCGAACGCGGCCCGCCGCTGGATGAGGCACTGGTAAGTGGCGAATTTGGACTGGTGCTGGGCGCTGACCTTGCAGCGTTCCTCGGCGCGATTATTGGCGACAAGGTCATGGTCATCACACCTGAGGCGAGCGTGACACCCGTAGGCTTTGTGCCGCGAGTCAAACGTTTTACCGTGACTGGCGTGTTTCGCTTTGGCATGTTTCAGTTTGATCGAAATCTCGCCGTCATGCATGCGGCCGACAGTGCCAAGCTGTTCAAACTCGGCGAAGGCTTTTCCGGCGTGCGGCTTAAACTGGATGACACGGCGCGCGCGCCAATCGTTGCGAGAGAATTGCGTGATGAAGTCGGATTTAACTACTTCGTCAGTGACTGGACTCGTCAGAACGCCAATTATTTTCTAGCGGTAAAGATGGAAAAGACCATGATGTTTATCATCTTGTCGATGATCGTCGCTGTAGCTGCGTTCAATATCATTTCGACGTTGGTCATGCTGGTGCAGGATAAACAAAGTGATATCGCTATTTTGCGCACGCAGGGTGCTTCTCCAAAAAGTATCCTGTCCGTCTTCGTCGTTCAGGGAACCTTGATCGGTGTGCTTGGAACAGTGTTTGGTTTGATCGGCGGCATATCGCTCGCCAGTAACATCGACGTGGTAGTGCCATTTATCGAGCGCTTTACCGGTCCGGTGTTGAACCCCGAGGTTTATTACATCGACAAGATGCCTTCGGATTTACGCATGCCTGATGTCGTTAAAGTGGGCATCATGTCGTTTACCTTGTCCATCCTCGCTACTTTATATCCAGCCTGGCGTGCTTCGCGAACAGATCCTGCAGCGGCATTGGCTTATGAATAATCCGGAAAACGAGCTTGTGCTTGAAGCGCGTGGACTCAGTCGGCGCTATGAGCAGGGCGAGCTTGCGGTTGATGTGTTGACCGATTTGACGCTCGAAATATCGCGTGGGGAACGCGTCGCGATAATCGGTAGCTCCGGAAGTGGCAAGAGTACCTTGCTGCATCTATTGGGCGGACTTGATACCCCGACGAGTGGCAACGTGAAGCTAGGTGGACAGGACTTTGCCACCTTGAATCAGGCAGCTCGCGGCAGGCTACGCAACGAGCACATGGGTTTTGTTTATCAGTTTCATCACCTTTTGCCGGAGTTTTCTGCTGTTGAGAATGTCAGCATGCCATTGATGATCCGTGGTGAATCTCCGAAAAAAGCAACTGTGCGGGCGAGTGAATTGCTGGAGCGTGTCGGTTTGGGTGAGCGCCAGAAACACAAGCCGGCAGAATTGTCGGGTGGTGAACGACAACGAGCGGCAATAGCGCGTGCCCTGGTGAATGATCCGGATGTTGTGCTGGCCGATGAGCCAACAGGTAATCTGGACGAGGATACTGCGGAGCGAGTCTATGAATTGATGCTCGAACTCAATCGTGAAATCGGTACAAGCTTTCTGGTTGTGACGCACGATACGCGCCTTGCTGCAAAAATGGATCGGGTTTTACGGCTTAGTCATGGGGAATTGCAGCCGAACTAACTCCTGACTGGATCACGTGGCTGTTGTTCGATCGCCACGTGGTGTTGAACACGGCTTTGGGTGAGCCAGTTCAGTCCAGCGATCGCTGACGCCGAGCTTGCCCAAGTAGTTATGACTCAAATAAACCCGCCAGAGATCAGCGAAAGCGTCGTTGACGCCACCGACGTACTGCATGCATACGCCAGATCAACAGCGTCAATGCAAATCCGACAACACCCGAGACGGCCGCGCAAAATAGTGCTCCGCTCAACAGAATAGGCCAGCTGTCAGCGGCCGTGTCCATGAAGGTTTGGACTGTAAGCGTATCGGGTACTTCAAGGTTTCCAGTGCCAAGAATCATTGAGCCACAAAGCCATGCTGCGTAGAGTAACGGCGCGAAGGTCAGCGGGTTGGAAAACCAGACCATCACGACGGACACGGGCACATGGACGCGCATCACGGCTGCGATCGTTGCAGCAAACACCATCTGCAGCGGCAACGGCAGCCAGCTGACAAACAGACCCACGGCGACACCACCGGCGACAGAGCGTCTGTTCAGATGCCAGACCATCGGTTGCGCAAACGTATTTTTAAGCCAGCATTTTATTCGCGAATCCGAGCCGGCCGAGCAGTCATGCAAACCGAGGCCGTCAATCACTCGCTGTTGCATATCATTGGCAGCTGGCAATCGGCTTTTCAGCCATTTTTGGCTCATGTGGCTGAGGTATATGGTTTGCTCAGAATCATTACGTTTAACGTCGGCTTATTGAGAATATTTAATGTAGCTGTTGGATTTCGGGAACTGGCCGACGCCATGTTATGCGGCATCTCAGAGAATCCGGTGTTACATACGGTTTCTGAGCAAAAAATGTGATGAAACCGGTAATCATCGGTTTTTTCGTCGGTTTGCTGCTGCCTTTGAGCACGTCGGTTTCGGCTGATCAGCCCTGGCTGATCAGCGCTTCGATTTTCGCCGTGTCAAGCATAGTTCTGGCACTTGGGAATGTGTGGAAACAGCCCTGGTGGAAATCGCTAAGGGCAGTACCCAGGCTGACCCCTGTGCTGCTGGCCGCGCTATTAGGCTCTGTCTTGGTGGTCGAGTCAGTAAGAACGTACTGGTTACATGTGCCGGGTGAGTCTTTGTTCGGTCTGGATCTGGCGCTGACGGTCAGAATTGAAGGAGTCCCGGAAGTGCGGGACAGCCATACCCGATTTCGCGTCACTGTCATTGACTGTGACAACTGTCCGCAAGAGTTTGCGGCCAAACAACTGCAGCTCAACTGGTACGGCCCGACGCGAGCCGTTTTAGAGCCGCTTGATATCTGGCGCTTGGTCGTGCGACTCAAGCCTGTGAGCTCGTACCGTAATCCGCATTCTTTTGATCGGGTTGCCTGGGCTGTACAACGAGGCATACATGCCAGCGGCTATGTCAATGCAAAGGCGCTGCAGAAAAAACTCTCGAGCCACGATGGTTTCAATCTGCACCGGATTCGTATGCATCTGGCTGAACGTCTTGAGAGAATGACTGAGAATGATCAGCACCTGTCGCTGATACACGCTTTGACGGTGGGAATAAAAACGTCCATTGAAAAAGAGACAATGGATACCTTACGTCAAACCGGTACGGCGCATCTTGTGGCGATATCGGGTTTGCATGTTTCCCTCTTTGCCGTATTCGGTTATTGGCTTGGACGCTTTCTCAGTAGTTCGACAATCAAACATTGGCTGATCAATCATGGTGTAGCCGTCCCATCCATTGCTATTGATGGCTACCGATTTGCGATAGTGAACAGTCTGCTTTTCGCGACAGCCTATGCGGCACTCGCGGGCTTCGCGTTACCGACACAACGAGCACTGATCATGGTGACCGTCTGGGCGATAGCCCGCCTGGTGCAGAGGCCACCAGCAACGGACGCAGCCCTGTTGTTGGCAATGCTCTTGGTTCTGCTGCTAGAGCCACTGAGTCCCCTAGGTGCGGGTTTCTGGCTGTCTTTCGGTACAGTTGCTTTGATCGTGTACCTGCATCGAGGTCATATTCGAGCCTATCCTCCGACGATAGTCGCTCGTCTTACGGGTATGGGGCGGACACACATCCTACTGGGCCTGTTGTTGATGCCCATTACCATGTGGTTTTTTCAGTCTGCGGTCCTTGTCGCGCCGCTGGCCAATCTGGTTGCCATACCGGTCGTCAGTCTGGTGATTGTTCCACTCGCCATGTCGAGTGTGGTGTTCTCCTTGGGGCTTCCATGGCTTTCCCATCTGGTATTGACTGTGTGCCAATGGTGTATCGCGCAACTTTTGGGCTTTCTTCAATGGTGTCAGGCCATGTCCCTGGCAGCTCCAGCATGGGCATTGCCTGATCTCGAACATGTTGTACTGGCCATGTTCGGTTTGATGTTGCTGTTTGCGCCGAATGGGCTTGGTCTTCGAATTCCCGGTGTGCTGTTGATTGCTCCTGCTTTGCTCTTTTCGATCTCCGGGCCACGTATTCAGGGTGTGGAGTTGCATGTGCTGGATGTCGGTCAAGGCCTGGCGGCTCTGATTATGACAAAACACAGTGTCACGCTGTTCGATACTGGCGGTGGTGTTCCTTCTGCACCCCTCGTCGAACGGGTCGTACTGCCGTATTTACGTGGTCAGGGGCGTCATCGAATAGATACTCTTGTTGTTTCTCATGGGGATAACGACCATGCGGCAGGGGTTGAGGCCGTGCTGGCCCGCTTTCCAGACGTGACCTTGTTGCATAGCCCGGCACTGGATATTGCATCACTCGATGTTGCGAGCAAGGCTAGCAGCAGGTCTTGTCGAGCCGGTGATACCTGGGTCCAGGATGACGTATGGTTTGCGTTTCTGCACCCGGGCGCCGACGATCGCAGCGACGAAAATGATCAGTCCTGTGTGCTGTTGGTATTTCTCGGGCAGAGTCGCCTCCTGCTCACCGGCGATATCGAAGCGTTGGCGGAGCAGCGACTTTTGCGCCGTCTGGCAGTCGATTTCGTCGGTTTTCCGGTGACGGTCATGCTTGCGCCACACCATGGAAGTCGGAGTTCTTCCAGTCCGGCCCTGGTCGAGATCCTCAAACCTGACCATGTGGTATTTCCAGCTGGAAATCGCAACCGTTATGGATTTCCTCACGCTGAAGTACAATTGCGCTATAAATTAGTGGGTGCAAAGTCGTATGTGACCGGAAGGGACGGAGTAACGGTCTTTCGGTTTGACGAAGCAGGCCTGCGCGAGCCACCTCAAACCTGGTGGAATGTGCATCGTCGCTTATGGCACCGCAAGTAATTAATGGCACTTCGCAATGCGTCTCAGCGCGCTTGCGGGGCTTGGCGCCGGACGGCGAGACTTGACACTTTAAGGGCACTATTGTGTGGGAAATTGTAACTGCCGGCGGATGGTTGATGCTGCCGATCATCGTTTGTTCCATAATTGCGCTGGCGATCGTAGCCGAGCGCTTTATTGTTCTGAAGGAAGAAAAGGTCCTTCCGGCCAATCTTGTCGCCGACGTCTGGCGTATGGCTAGTACTCGTCAACTCACCGAAGAGAAGGTTCGCGAAATTCAACAAGCCTCGCCATTGGGTCGTGTTTTGGCGGCTGGGCTGCTGAATAGAACTCAGGATCGTGACCTGATGAAGGCCTCGATCGAAGAGGTTGGTGGTCATGTGGCCCATGAGCTGGAACGTTATCTCAATGCGCTGGGTACTATTGCGGCGGTGACTCCACTGCTTGGGCTGCTAGGTACGGTCGTCGGAATGATTAGCGTGTTTACCAATATCACGACCGTTGGTGTCGGTAATCCGGCTCAACTCGCGGGCGGTATATCGCAAGCTTTGATTACAACCGCGGGGGGCCTGATGGTCGCCATTCCTTCATTGATGTTCTATCGCTATTTCCGAGCCAAGGTCGATGGCCTGGTCGTCGGGATGGAGAAGGAGTCATTGAAACTTATCGATGTGCTGCAAAAGCGTCAGTCGCAATCACGGGTGGCCGCGTGAAGTTCAAGCGTCAACCGCGCGAAGATCTGGAGCTCAACCTGACGCCACTGATCGATGTGGTGTTCTTGCTATTGATCTTCTTCATGGTATCGACCACATTCCAGAAAGAATCCGAAATTTCCCTGCAGTTGCCACGTGCCAACGAGAACCCGGTCGAGGCATCTCAGGAGTCAATCGAGATCATCATCAATGCTGCGGGACGTTACTACATCAACGATCAGGAATTGGTGAAGTCTGACGTCACGTCTTTGCAAAATGCCTTGTTCAAAGTGTCTGGTGGCGTCCGAGATATCCCTCTGACAATCCGCGCGGATGCGCAAGCTCCGCATCAGTCTGTGGTCACTGCCATGGATGCTGCGGGACAGCTCGGTATGTTGCGCATGTCCATTGCGACTTCGCGTAGCAGCAACTAAGCGTATTCGTGCTACTGGCACCTAAGCGACATAAACGTGCAACAAGCTACAAGTACTGACCGCAGCCGTCATGCGTCGCTGACAAACAGCAATAACGCTGTGTCCGGAAAAGACACCTACAAGCGCTTACTGCGTTACGTCATTCCTTATCGTCGTCAATTCATTATTGCCATCATTGGCATGGTTGGATATGCCGTGACCGATACGGCTTTCGCCGCGCTGATGAAACCCATGCTCGACGGCAGTTTTGTCAATCAGGACAAAAGCTCGATCGTGTTTGTGCCGCTGATGATCATCGGTATCTTTTTGTTCCGCGGTGTCGCGGGCTTTGCATCTACATACTATATCTCTTGGATTGGTTGGCGTGTTATCAAGCAATTGCGTGGCGCTATCTTTGAAAAATACTTGTCATTGCCTACTGCATTTTATGATCGTGCGTCATCCGGGGAGCTGATTTCACGCATCACATTCAACAGTCAGATGGTTGCTAACGCAGCCAGTAGCTCATTGACGGTGATGGTACGAGACTCCTTGACAGCCATTGGGCTGTTTGGATTGATGTTTTATCAAAGTTGGCAATTGTCGCTGTCTTTTTTGGTTATCGGTCCCATCATCGCCATTATTGTCAGCCGCGTCAGTCGACAGTTCAGAAAGATCAGCCGAAATATCCAGGGTTCGATGGGTGACGTGAGTCATGCCATACAGGAGGCGGTCGAAGGTAGTCGCGTTATCAAAATTTTTGGCGGGCAGGATGAGGAAGCCGCGGCATTTGAGTTGGTGAATGAGCGTAATCGGTCTTTCAATATGAAAGAGACGATGGTCAAGGCGTTGAACGAACCGATTATTCAATTGCTTGTTGCGCTGGCCTTGGCGGTTATTGTTTATATCGCCTCTAGTGGTGATGTAGCTGAACGCATTTCGGTTGGTAGCTTCATGTCTTTCATTACTGCGATGCTGCTGTTGTTTGCACCGCTGAAACGCATGACGACCCTGAATAGCCAAATCCAGAAAGGTATCGCGGCGGGTGAAAGTCTATTCGCGATTTTGGATCTTGAGTCAGAGCGTGACAATGGCACGCAAACTCTTGACGCGCCAATCAAGTCGATTTCCTATAGGGATGTATCGCTCAAATACCAGGAAGACAAGCCCGCCGTATTGAATAATAT
>CAYULV010000003.1:0-55006 GCA_964445655.1 uncultured Granulosicoccaceae bacterium
TTTGTTTCGTCAAGGGCAATGTCACCAGCTCCCTTGAATGCGTTCAGAGTACCTTTCAATAGCCAGGCAAGTGATTCGTTTGGATTCAGCGTCAGCGCTTGTTCGTAGCGATCGTTGCCAGTCTCAAGATCTTTCAGAATATTGGTGTGCACAAATCCATCTATAGTCAATGCAAGGGAGCAGTGCGAATCCATGTCCAATGCTCTCTGAGTGCACCAGATAGCATTTTCGGCAACCGCTTGTTGATTAGTGTTCCAGCCTCGGTTGAACTCCAGCACATGCCATTTGGCTAACCAGGCATAAGGTGCTGACGAACTGGCATGTCGCTCGATAACCGTTTGCAACATCTTCCGAGCACGAGTGAAATCATTTCGAGACTCTCTGTGAATCAGCCTGATAGCAGAGATCATCAGTGAGTATGTTTCCAGTGATGAAGCTGATCCTGTCAGTGCGCGCTTGATTTCATTGCCAACAACGTGATCGCTGATCTTGTCGATTAATTCCCCGGCAAGCTCCAATTCCAGGAATTGAATGTTATCCATTGTTCGTTCCAGGCGATCAGCCCACACCACGAGGCCGTCTTTGGCTGTGCACAGCTCAACGTTCAGGCTGAGATTCTTGCCGTTGAGTGTGTATGAGCCGCAGACAAGGTAGTCAGCGTTCAAGTGTGTGCCTATGCTGGCAGTGCTGATATCTCGATTGCGAAAAATGGTGGTAGACAGCCGCGAAATTACATTCAATTCATTGCTGACTGATATTCCAGTGATAATACTGTCGGCCAGTATTTCGCCAATAGGGTTTTCCTTTTGGTCGCCTTGCATGGCAAAAGGTATAACGCCGATTGTTGGCTTCAATTTGTCATTCAGGGCAGCTTGTGGGGCAGTGGCCTTTGGTAGCAGTGTGTTTTCTTCGGCGGGTATCGTTGACTGGTAGCTGATTCTGGGTTCGTATCGCCCCGTGGGAATATCGATAACCACTGAATCGATCAGGCCCTCCTTGAGATAGTACTTTTGGATAGCGCTCCGGACGGCTCGGGCGATATTGCGGATATAGGGATCGCGAGTTTTAAACGATGCCGGTTTGCCGTAGGCATTGGTGGCAATGGTATAGGCCTTGAGATCGGATCCGCGGCCCGCAATCGTCTCTGCGACCACGTACTTGAGAAATACACCAAGTCTTGGGGAAGAGGAAAATTCGTCAGAGGCAAGAATCCGCTGCAACTGCTCTTCTGTACGTTTGGCATCCACTGCGCCGAACGTGTTGGCCGAGATCTGTGCCTCCGTTTTTTTAGAACTGTCCAATTCTTTATTTACCGATAGATTCATCGGGTAGTCGGCCTCTGATTTTGACTTGAATGCTGCTGTCGCAACGACTCATGCAGCTAGCAATCTGTTCTCAAACGACTGAAGATTGTCGCGGTGATACCTAGGTATCGTACTGTACCGTACCTGTCCGAAATTTTCGCACTACTCATTTCCACAGTTGACTTTTTGTCAGAACCGAAATTTCCTCATCGACGAAAGATTCAAGATATTGTAATTACAGGAAAAAATCGCTAGTTCAACCGATCTCTTGTTACGCAGCGAGCTCTTTTGCCAAGCGTGTTGAATTGATCAAATTGTGCATTATTTGGCACGCCCATCATCCAGGGCCAAGTCAAATCGACGAGGCATCAGGCCCGCCTGGAACCAGCTGATGAAACTATGGATCGAATACACGGGTAGTCCAGTGCTGTGTCGGATGTCTGCGGCATAGGGAACCATGTTTGTACACTCAAGCACGATGGCTCCAACATCAGGGTTTTGCGCACAGAGCTCGGATGCCGCTGACAAGTTGTCAGCTCGGCAGTCTGTAAAGTTAAGGCTTTCCTGATCATTCAGAATGCCCGTTGCGAAAGCGCCTTTTGGATCAGTGCCCACGATCGGTGTGTCTAGTGGTACGCCGGACGAGGTGAGATGTGCTTCACTCAGACTTGACTTGGATATGGTCAAGATTCCCACGCGTTTTCCGGGTGGCAGAATTGACTGCACAAATGGCACTTGCATCAACGATGAGCTAGCGACCGGTACGCCTGTAGCTGCGGCCAGCTCGTTCTGTACAAGTGCAAGAAAACCGCAGTTGGTGGTAATGCCGTCGGCGCCCATTGCAACCAGCTCGCGCGCAGCATCGATGAATTCCGATGCCAGTTCGCGCGCATCTTGCAGAACCACTCGGTTTGGTGTTGCACCACGCACCACGCGATAGTGCACGGGAAAAGGCCAACTCAAGGCATTGCCCATGTCTCCCGGAATTCGTGGGAATTGAGTTTCCAGCATCAGGATGCCAACGCTCGCACCGTACACTGTTTTACCGCCGTGAAATACTGACATTCTCAAGGTTTCCTTGGTGATTGAGCGCCGGCTCGGTTACCCTCGACGCCATGCCACGCAACTGATATTCAAAAAACGCTAATGACGCAAGGGACGAACGCAATGACCGGCGCTGAGGCAATGGTCAGAATGCTTGAAGCTCAAGGGGTACAGCATATCTTTGGTCTCTGCGGGGATACGACCTTGCCGTTCTATGATGCGATGCGTACGCTCAAGCATGATATCACCCATGTTTTGACGCGAGATGAGCGTAGTGCGAGTTATATGGCCGATGGCTATTCACGAGTTACCTCGCGTCCCGGTGTTTGTGAAGGCCCTTCCGGTGGTGGTGCGACGTATATCTTGCCCGGTCTGATCGAAGCGAATGAGTCATCCAGCGCAGTGCTTGGTATTACAACTGATATTTCTGTTGCAAGCTATGGCAAATACCCGTTGACCGAGGTTGATCAGGACATGTTGATGCAGCCGTTGACGAAGTGGAATACCGTCATCAAGCGGGCTGATCATATACCTCGTATGGTGAGAGCGGCGTTTCGTGCCATGACCACATCTCGCACCGGTAGTGCCCATCTTGGGCTGCCTTATGATATCCAGTACGACGCTGTATTGCCGGAAGACATCTGGGCCGATCCGGCGCTGACAAGCTACCCCGCCTATCGAACAGGTCCGGATAGTGATTCTGTCAATGCTGCTTATGAAGCCATTGTTTCCGCCAGCAAGCCGATCATCATTTGCGGTGGCGGCATAGTTATCGCCGGCGCGATGGATGAACTTGATCGCTTCGCATCACTGCTTGATATTCCTGTGGCCACCTCAATTTCCGGGCAGGGAAGTCTCAGCGATATGCATCCGCAATGTTTGGGCGTCGTGGGCTCCAATGGTGGTACTGACCATACTTGGGAACTCATGGAGAGTGCTGATCTTGTCGTATTCATGGGTTGTCGCGCGGGTTCTACGACAACCGCACGCTGGGAAGCACCGAAAACCGGAACCCGAATTGTTCACTTCGACACCGATCCAATGGTCATTGGTGCAAACTATCCAACCGAAGTGGGTGTTGTAGGTGATCTCGCGCTGTCGCTCAGGGCGCTCAATGAAGTGGCGAGCCGGGTAGCAAGTCCTGCTGCGAATTTTGGTGCGGCTAAGCGTATTGCAGATATCAAGGCACGTAAATTTCAGGAGTTTGACCGGTTTGCGAACAGTCTGGAAAAGCCGATCCGACCTGAACGTGTTATTGCATCGATGATGCAAGTGTTGCCTGATAATGCAACCATCGTGTCTGATCCGGGTACATCATGCCCGTATTTCTCAGCCTATTATCGGCAGCCTCGTGCGGGTCGTTACTTCATTACGAATCGTGCGCATGGTGCATTGGGCTATTCATTAAGTGCATCACTTGGCGCGTGGTTTGGACGTCCTGACAGCAAGGTAGTAGCTTTGATGGGCGATGGCTCCTTTGGCTTTACTGCGGGGGAGCTTGAAACGGTTGCTCGTGTAGGCGCAAATATCACTTTCGTCGTGTTTTCCAACGCATCGTTTGGCTGGATCAAAGCCAGTCAGCGCGATGATTGTGATCGACGTTATTACAACGTTGACTTCAACGGCGTGGACCATGCGACCATTGCACAGGCCTATGGCGTGACATCCTGGCGTGTAGAGGAACCTGCCGCGCTTGTTGATGTGTTGAAAAAGGCAGTCGCTCATGAAGGGCCAACGCTGGTTGATGTTGTGTCGCAACCATTGGAAGAAGCAAATGCGCCTGTGCGGCGCTGGATGGGCTAAGGGTCAGTTAACATGTCGGACGAGAACAGCAAGCAACATATTGTGGTGGTAGGGGCGGGCATTGTCGGCGTGTCCGCCGCAATCTGGTTGGCGCGAGCTGGACGCAAAGTCACTTTGCTCGATCGCCTTGCGCCCGGAGAAGGGACATCGCATGGAAATGCCGGGATACTTGCTGCCTGCGCGATGGTGCCCGTTACTGTGCCTGGTTTGATTTCAAAAGCCCCAGGCTACTTGTTAGATAATAACTTTCCCTTATTCATGCGTTGGTCATATCTGCCGCGACTTGCACCTTGGTTGAAACAGTATTTAAGTTATGCCAACGATACTGACACGCCGCGAATTGCCGAAGGACTCACCACAATCGTTGCAGATTCGGTTGAACAGCATCAGGCGCTTGCTGGCAATACAGCAGCTGATAGTTGGCTCGTGCCATCAGACTATCAGTTTGCCTACCTTTCAAAGGAGAGCTTCGATGCAGATAGCTATGTCTGGAGTTTGCGCCGACGAGCGGGTTTCGTACCCGAATTGGTGACCGGCACAGCAGTGCACGAAAAGGAGCCGCTGTTGGGCTCCGATATCAATCTGCTCGCCGTTTGCAAGGATCACGGATATGTCAGGAGTCCGGGACAATATGTGAAAACGTTAGCTGATGTTTTCAAGGGACTGGGTGGAAACGTACGTCAGGCCGAAGTTATGGACTTCGAACATATCGATGGAAAGGTCTCGGCCGTACACACCAGCGGCGGCACTATTGAATGCACAGAGCTTGTATTGGCAACCGGTGTCTGGTCAGCCGAGCTTGGAAGAAAACTCGGAGTCAACATACCACTGGAGTCGGAGCGCGGGTATCACGTGATTTTCAAGAATCCATCTGCCATGGTCAATACACCCACGATGGTAACCACCGGAAAATTTGTTGCCACTCCCATGCATGACGGGATGCGTTGTGCAGGCATCGTTGAGCTCGGAGGGCTTGACGCAGGACCATCTCAGGCGCCACTCGAACTACTCATGAATCAGGTAAAGAAAACGTTTCCGAACTTGACGTATTCGGATACAGAGGAGTGGCTTGGCCATCGACCGGCACCTGCGGACAGTTTGCCGTTCATTGGTGAGATTGGTACTTCGGGAGTGTACATGGCTCTTGGTCATCACCATATTGGTTTGACAGGTGGTCCCAAGACCGGGCGTATGATCAGTGATCTGATAACGGGCGATTCGTTTGAGGATGATATTGCGCCATTCAATCCAATGAGATTCACTCGCTAAAGCTTATGAACGATGAAAAGCTTGATGATGAGAAAATCGTTGCCATGGATGTGTGGCATTGTCAGTGTCCGGTCAAGTCAAGGCGTGACCACGGGATAGGCAGCGTAGTCGATCACATTGATGTCGTTGTTGTTCGCCTGACATCAAGTTCAGGTTTGTGTGGGTTTGGTGAAGCATCGCCCTGGCCAGTATTCAACGGCACGGCTGAAGCCAGCCTCGCCGCGTTTGACCGCTATTTCAAACCTTATGTTCTGGGTGCGAGTGTGGCTGAGCATGCGGTCATCATGCAAGTCACCTCACGAGTTGTTGTTGATTGTTCTGATGCCAAAGCCGCATTGGAAGCTGCGTTACTGGATCTCGCTGGCAAAAGTCTTGGCGTGCCGGTTAGCGCGCTGCTTGGGGGTGCCGTCAGAAAGACAATTCCGTTGTCATGCTCAATCGCCAATCCGGATTTCAATGCTGATATTGCGCTGACAGAACAGCTTCAGGCGCATGGTATTCGAATTGTGAAATTCAAGGCTGGTACCCATGGTCATGCTCATGACATCATGCGTATCGAGTATTTTCAAAAACATTTTCCTGAATTCTCCTTGCGCGTTGATTATAACCAAGGCCTGCTTCCCTCTCAGGCCTTGCGTTGTGTTCGTGATATTGATTCCATGCAGGTAGACTTCATAGAGCAGCCAGTAGCAGCCAGACATTGGGACTGTATGGCATCGCTTCGCTCGGCTATCGATACGCCATTGCTCGCGGACGAAAGTATTTTTACACCGACTGATATGGTGCGTGCCGTACGTGAAAGAATTTGCGATGGCGTATCAGTCAAGATCATGAAGTCGGGTGGGTTAAAAGCCAGCCAATGTGTCGCCGGAATAGCCGAAGCTGCAGGCCTTGCTGTGTATGGTGGCGACATGTTCGAAACCGGACTTGCTCACCTTGCAGGAACCCATATGATTGCGGCAACTCCTGCCATTACACTTGGCTGCGAGTTTTATCAGGCGCGCTTCTACCTTGAGCAAGACTTGCTCGCTGAGCCGTTTCCGATTGCCGATGGTGAGGTAGTAGTGCCATCACTACCAGGGCTTGGTGTTGAGGTCGATCTGGACAAGGTACGCGGCATGAGTATCACTAGCATTCGGCATGAATAGCACCTGCTGAAGTCGGGTGGTTCATTGTCCTGCGGTCAATATCATCAGGTGTGGGTGTATAACGAGCTACTAAAAAAGTTGGCATTCTTGGAACGAGCAGGTAGGATGTTTTTCTCTTGGTACCATCAAAAAATTAATTGGGAGGGGTTCAATGCGCATCATGAAAGTCTCAACTTTGGTAATGGCTGCTGTTGCAACTACCGGGCTGTGTGTCGCCGGGGCTGCACAGGCGGAAAAATGGGATATGCCGATGGCTTATTCCGGTTCAAATTTTCACTCCGTGACAGGCGCTGAATTCGCCAAATGTGTTACCACGGGTACGGGCGGCGACATAGAAATCGTAACCCATCCTTCCGGCTCGCTCTTCAAAGGAGGAGATATCAAACGCGCCATTCAAACGGGTCAAGCACCGATTGGCGAGCGTTTGATGTCCGGACATCAAAATGAAAATGCCGTGTTTGGTTTTGATTCCGTACCGTTTCTGGCTACATCGTTTGATGATGCGGACAAATTATGGAGTGCAGCCAAGCCGACGATGGAAAAGTTGCTGGATGAGCAAAACCTGGTCTTGTTGTATGCCGTGCCCTGGCCTCCACAAGGTTTGTACTTCAAGAAAGAAGTCAACTCGGTCGCCGATATGAAGGGCATCAAGTTTCGCTCTTATAACAACGCTACTGCACGTCTTGCCGAATTGACCGGTATGGCACCTGTGCAGATAGAAGCGGCGGAAATTTCACAGGCTTTCGCAACTGGTGTGGCTGAGTCAATGGTCTCTTCCGGTGCAACAGGCTATGACCGTAAAGTATGGGAAAGCCTGACTCACTTCTATGAAGTTAACGCTTGGTTACCGCGTAACTATGTCATGGTCAACAAGGATGTCTGGGGTAAGACCAGTGAAGTTAACCAGAACGTGATTCGTGCTTGCGCCGAGCTGGCTGAGTATGCGGGTACCTGGCGGTCGAAAGAATACACAGGCTTCACCATGGCGGGGCTTGCTGCAGGCGGTATGACGGTTGGACCTGCTGGCGATGGCCTGGTGTCCGAACTGAAAGCTATTGGCAAGACCATGTCTGATGAATGGATTGAGGCGGCGGGTGAAGATGGTCAGGCCATTCTCAAAGCCTACGCCGAATAAGTCATTGTCAGTGAGTGTCGATCACGATCCATGGTCAAATTCATGGACATGTTCGTGGTCAGATTCTTGTCTCGATTGAAAAGGCTGACAGTCACTTGATATCTCATGTGACTGTCAGGTACTCATGCCACGAAAAGCAACACCGCTGAAAGGCGGTGTTGTTGTATCCGGAGGAGTGAAGTGACAGCCTATCGTCGTCTATGTCGTTTTCTCGATGGCTTGTACACCGCAGGTGGTGTGCTGGCCTCCTTGTTCCTGATTGCCATCCTGGTTCTGATCGTCGCGCAAATGGTGGCGCGCTGGACCTCAACGACCTTTAGTGGTGCGCCCAATTATGCTGGCTATTGCATGGCAGCCGCTTCATTTCTTGCCTTTGCACATGCGCTGAATCGAGGGGCGCATATACGGGTCAGTATTTTGTTGAACGCATTAGGCACTCATAAGTATTGGCTTGAAGTCTTTTGCTTTCTCGTCGGTTCGGCTGCTTCAAGCTATCTGGCGTGGTACGCCATTCGGGCGAATATCTGGTCACACAAATTCAATGACATTAGCCAGGGGCAGGATGCGACGCCCATCTGGATACCGCAATTGGGTATGTCAGTCGGTGCCGTTCTGCTGGCTGTTTGCTTTTGGGACAACCTGATTCGATTGCTGGTGTTGAAGCAACATGCCATCCAGTCGAATGTGCTTGAGCATCATTAACGAATCGGACCGGGAGCTACGATGCAAGAATTTGCGGCCATAGGTATTTTCCTGTTTGTTCTTTTCACGCTGCTTGGAGCAGGGGTCTGGGTAGGCCTGGCACTGCTCGGTGTTGCTTACGTCGGTATGGAGCTCTTTACGGGACGGCCACCGGGGGATGCGATGGTCACAACGATCTGGACCGCATCATCATCATGGACGCTTACCGCCTTGCCGCTTTTTATCTGGATGGGCGAAATACTTTATCGGACCCGTCTGTCAGAGGACATGTTTCGTGGTCTGTCACCCTGGATGGCACGTCTGCCGGGCGGTCTGGTACATACCAATGTTGTGGGTTGTGCGGTGTTTGCTGCAGTGTCAGGGTCCTCTGCTGCCACCCTGACAACCGTTGGCAAGATGTCCATACCGGAACTCAGGCGAAGGAAGTATCCGGAGAGTATGGTTATCGGTACGCTGGCCGGAGCGGCAACGTTGGGATTGATGATTCCTCCGTCTCTGACATTGATTGTCTATGGTGTGACGATCAATGAGTCCATTCGCAAGCTCTTTCTTGCAGGGGTCTTGCCTGGATTGGTGCTGGCTTTGATGTTCATGGCTTATGTTGCTATCGTGTCTCGCGTATCAAAGAATTTCAATCCTGACCCAGAGCCGGTCATGAGTTTTGGCGAAAAGGTCAAGAACAGTCGTTTCCTGATACCGGTAGTGCTGCTGATCATGCTTGTCATCGGGTCCATGTATGCCGGAGTTGCAACGGCTACTGAGGCTGCAGCATTTGGGGTTATCGGTGCATTACTGCTAGCCCTGACCCAAGGTTCTCTCTCCTGGTCGACGTTTACCACCAGTCTTATGGGGGCGACTCGTACGTCCGCCATGATTGCGTTGATATTGGCTGGTGCGGCGTTTCTTTCGCTGTCGATGGGTTTTACCGGATTGCCAAGAGCACTTGCCGATTTCATCGCAGAGCTGAATCTTTCCCAGTTTGAATTATTGATGGCACTGCTTGTGTTCTATATTGTTCTAGGGTGCTTTCTCGATGGCATTTCATCAGTGGTTTTGACCATGGCAGTGGTAGAGCCGATGATCAGGCAGGCGGGAATCGACGTCATCTGGTTTGGCATTTTTGTCGTGGTTGCCGTTGAGATGGCGCAGATCACGCCACCTATCGGGTTCAACCTGTTTGTGCTTCAAGGGATGACCGAACATGAAATGGGCTATATCGCGAAAGCGGCGCTGCCAATGTTTCTGATTATGGTGTTGATGGTTTTCGTGCTTATCGCTGTGCCTGAACTCGCCACCTGGTTACCAGATACGATGCGTGCGAACCCCAATCGTTGACGTAATAGCGAGTGCTGCTTTATAACGCCTGCGAAGATTCGGCCAGAGCCGCTGCAGAACCCAACTTGTCGCCGAACTCAATCGACATTTCGGTCAAAGCAGCTCGTAGCCCTTGCATGACGGTGGCGAAGTATCGCGTGTACTCATCTGTTGAGTAAAGCTGGGTCAATGTTTTGATATCTTCGGTATTGAATCCGCGGTAGATATACGCCCGATAGTCAGCAATCTGCGTTTCCAGCATTTTTTCAATAGCAGGCTGCTGAGCCCGAATGCTGGCAATGACATCATCAAGGTCAGTGCGAGATTCTAATGGCTGAGAATAGGAAAGGCCAATCAGGTTAGCTATTTGTGTGTCGGTCAGTAGTTGCGCCGTCAATTCGCTTACGTTAAGTGATTCATGCAAATCTTTGATCAATTCGCTTCTCACAGCGTACTGACTTGAAGTGCGATAAATCTTTAGGTACGCATTGAAAGTATCGTCACCCTCGGGTGCTTCTAGTCGGACACGGGCGGATTTCTCGGCAGTTTGTTCGCGTTTTCTTATATCCGAGCGATGTAAAGCGATGAGGGGGGCGTAATCTGACGGATTCAGCTCCTGCTGCAAATGGGTGTATACCGAAGCCTTGATGCGATCACTGGTGTAGACGCGTTCGGCAATTTGTTTGGCAAGGTTGACGTAATCCTGTTCGATATGGTCGGCACTTTCGGCCTCTTCAAAACCCTCGATGATGCCATCGAGAAAGTTGGCAGCGGCACGATCAGCAAGCTGCTGATGATCAGCCACTATCGCGAGTTCATCGAGGCTACTTTCGAGCTTGGATTCTGGCGCATCGTTACTGTTGCCGGCCGCGGAACTGGATATGCTCAACCCTACGGTGACAAAAGCGCCAATCAAAACCCGCTTCAAGGGGGTTACAGGCCTAGCTGCTGAGAAGATCATTTTCAGATACCTCGCTATTCTTGCGATAGCGTTTATGTGGTATGAGTCTTAACGGCGGAGTCTGGCGATGCGTGACGATATTACGGTGCTATTGATACATTATTCACATGGAATCCGTATTGACTTCTCACTGTTTAGCTTGGGCGCGAGGCAGATCACACATGTCAACCTCCCGATTTAGAGGGGTAGATGTGCGGGAGACTGTTTGAAAACATGAGGTGTCACATTTATTGTTTGGATTGAGGCATCCTCTACGATAGGATAGTATCTGGTTTGGCCTCATTGACGAGCTGCCAACTCGTCAAATGCAGTCTGCTGTCAGAGGCAATGTTCGCATTGCACTTGGTGATATTGCGGTTTTGCGTTTTTTCAGTTTTAGCTAAGAGGTCATAGTCCTTGCCAGTGTTCGATATGACTTTTGTCTGGACCCTATTGATACTGTTTGTCGCGTATCTGGTTCGCGGGATTGCTGGTTTTGGATCAGGCTTGATCGCGATTCCACTACTCGCCATATTCCATCCACTGTCACTGGTCGTGCCAATAGTTGTTTTGCTGGATTATCTGGGTTCAGCGGCGCAAGGTGTCAAAAACCGAAATGCAATCAAGTGGTCAGAGCTCATGCCTCTACTGCCATTCACATTGCTTGGATGTGTTATCGCCTTGTATCTATTTTCATCGATAGATCCGATTGCTTTAAAACGGGCTCTTGGCGTTTTCGTATTGATTTTTGCTGTCTATCAGATTCTGCCTTTGCCCGATCTACGGGGCTCGCGTATTTGGGCGTTCCCGGCAGGTCTGCTCGGTGGTTTGGTTGGAACCATCTTTGGTACCGGTGGACCCTTCTACATGATTTACCTGTCGTTACGAGGCCTTGGCAAGACCGAGACAAGAGCCAGTTTCGCCAGTTATTTTTTTATCGATGGCAGTATTCGACTTATCGGGTTTTTCCTGATCGGAATGCTGAACAAGGAACTCTTTATTGCTCTCATTGTGTTGTTGCCTGCCGCCGCAATAGGATTGCTGGTAGGAGGGCGTGTTCACACTGAAATAAGTAATAGCACTTTCAAATATTTTATCAGTCTACTGCTGGTTTTCAGTGGATACCGATTATTAAACGTTACGTGAAGAGAAATTTTGATGAATACAATTTTAGCGGATAGCAGATCCGAGCAAAGTGAGGCCGTTCTGGCGCCAGCGCTGTTTGCGGAGCACAAGAAGTTCTGGTTGGACAAACAGCCAGAATTGGGCGATATCATAGTGAAACTTCCCGATGCCTGTATCGATGAATTTGATCGTGTAATAAAAGCCGGGGCGGGCGCTGATGTGACCGAAGCGGTACGAGCAGCCATCCCGCAAACCGACGAACTTGCAAGGCAGGTGCGCCATCAACTTGATTTTGGGTGTGGTGCAGTATTGATTGATCGTATACCAGCTGAGCGTTACAGCGTGGATGAAAATCGTAAATTATGTGGATACCTTTCTTCGCTGATATCGCCCTTGATGGAGCAGAATTTCAAAGGCGTCAAGCTCTATGACGTGATGGACAAGAAGGTTGAGGCCGGTGAGAAGGTAAGACGGTCGATTACCAATCTTCGCCAGAATTATCATACGGATGGAGGCTGGGTCAGTGCGCCGGCCCGTTATATAGGATTGTATTGCATCCGTAGTGCAGAGCTTGGTGGCTTCAGTCGAATCACCAGTATCATGGCAGCCTACGATGCCATGTTTAACGGAGATGAGCGAGCCGCAATTCAAAAACTCAGCGAGAGCCATCCATGGGATCGTCAAGGTGAGCACGGTAAATCTGATCAACCTTTTGCGATGAATCCTACGTTTGTCAGTAATGAGAATGGTTTCTTATCTCGTTGGTACGAGTCGTATATTCGAGATGGGTACGAATTGAAAGGCGAAAAAATGGATGAAAAAACCAGGCAGTCACTTGCAATAGTGGGGAATTATCTTGATCGACAAAACAGCATTCGTTTTCTGCTTGAAACAGGGCAGTTCCAGTATGTAAACAACTACACTGTCGTGCATGGGCGTGAAGCGTTTGAGGATAGTCAAAGGGTAGGAGGGCGCCATTTGATACGTGTCTGGCATAAAACTTCTCCGGCTACCGAAGTTTAAATGTAACTGCCCCGAATGCTGAATTTGGCTTTCGTAAAAGCGCGTTTTTTTCGGGGCGGTTCAAGCGGCCTTTTTTAGAGCCGGGTTGTCAAATGCGATATGTACAGGGCAAGGTCGACCGATATGATAGCCTTGGGCGTAGTTAACGCCTATATTGATTAATTCTTCGATAGCCTCTGGCGTTTCAACGAACTCCGCTACAGTTTCGATGCCCATTGATCTACCGACATGGTGTATGGCTCTGACCATCTCTCGATTGATTTTATCGGTTGCGATATCTTTAACGAACTGCCCATCGATCTTGATGACATCTACTGGCAGATTTTTAAGGTAACCGAACGAGCTTAAACCTGAACCAAAATCGTCCAGCGCAACTTTAGCCCCCAGTGAACGAATATTTTCAAACAAATCGTACGCGACTGAAAAGTGTGATATCGCAGCGGTTTCAGTCAGTTCGAACCAGAAATGTGATGGGTCAACCTGATTAGCAGCAAATTGTTCCTGGATGAAGTGAATCAGATTTGGATTAGCGCATGATTGGCCGGAGAGATTAATCGAGAAAGAATATCTTTCAGCGATTTCTTCTGGCAAATTATTAACTATACCAATAGCTTTTTTGATAACCCATTTGTCAATATCGTACATCAGGTCATATCGTTCAGCGGCTTGGATAAATTGCCACGGCGTTATTTCGGTGCCATCATCCTGCACCATACGCAGTAAAAATTCATAATGGGTTACTGGTGAGTCGGGATGATTGATACCAATCGAAGCGACAGATTGTACGTATAACTGAAAGGAATCATTAGAGAGGGATTTCTGCAAATGAGGCAACCAATTAAGCTCATTGGATCGCTCACTGATGGTTTCGTTGTCTTCGGAGTAAACGCAGATCCCGTTCCGGCCTCGATCTTTTGCCTCGTAGCAGGCGATGTCAGCAGCAGATAGAATTTCGCTCAAGGAGCCGCTATTTTTATCGATAAAGACAACACCAATGCTTGCTCGTACGGCAAAGGCTTTGTCATCATGGTGAAAAATATAGTTTTGAAAAAACGCGTAAATCTTGTCGGCGATCTTTTTCGCATTAACTGGATCGGTGTTGCTTATGATGAGTCCGAATTCATCTCCGCCAAGTCTTGACAGGACATCGCAAGGTCTTTTGATTGACTGCAAATTGTCCGTCAGTTCTTGCAGTAGTCGATCTCCAGCGCGGTGACCACAAGTGTCATTAACAACTTTGAATTGATCGAGATCCATGTAGCAGATCGCATGCTTTTGATTGGTACTTGCCAGGCTCTGGATCTTTTCCCCTAGCTTATTTTCAAAGTAATACCGGTTGGTACAACCGGTTAAAGAATCATGATTAGCCTGAAATTCAAGCTTTTGGCTCAGACGCTTTTCGTTACTGATATCACGAAACACCAGAATATGGCCTGTTGTTTTTTCATCCAAGGCTTTTGTCTGTACAACCGACAGGCGTAAAATCGTATCAAATGACAGAAAATCCAATGGTTGGATGTCGATTTCATGAGCTCCCCCGAGTTCGAGTTCATCCAACATTCGATGGAGTGGTAGGCGCTCGAAATCCTTGTCAAGTGGTTGGAAGTTGAACATGCTGGGAAGGGTATGCCCAATCATTGTATCGGTTGATTGACCAAACAATTCTGTCGCTGCAGGGTTCAGATGCACTATGCGATGATTTATGTCAAGGGTAACGATTGCGTCCTTTATGGAGTTCAGGGTTTTTTCAGCCTTTTCGCGTTCTGAAAATAACAGGTCCTTGTCTATTTGACGATTACGTTCAGCGATACGCCTGTGGTTGGCGAAAGATGCAATCAAGCAGATGATAAATATTACCGATAAGAGTGCGCACAGTATTCCGGCTATGGTTTCTGGAGAAAACCCAATGGGTTTGCTGAGCGTGACTACGATGGTTGATGAGTCAATCTGCCATTTATTGCTTATGGTTACTGGTTTGTAAATCGATGTCAGATACGTTTTTTCGGTAGCCTGAAAGGTACGATCGAGTAAGGTGTTTGACCCCTGCGGCGTTATCATATCGATCTGGATATTGAACCCTCGGAGATCTTCCAGGCTCTCGTCAAGCGTCGAATTGAAGTTGGCTGCTATCCAGAAGCCGCCATCAAAGTGTTTTAATCTTTCCGCTTCGTCCACAGGCGGTTGGTTGCCCAGATAGACTGGAGAAAACATGAACAGTTGCCCCCCCCAGGGCCATGATGCCGGAAGAGTAGTTATCAGGGATTCGTTACTTCGGGAAATACGATCGAGCTCTGTGGCAAGCGCTGGTACTGAGGCGAGATTTGCTCCGATCATGCGCAGATTCGATGGATTCATAGGTTCCAGCATCGATACCGGGTAGTACGAATCCGCTTCAGCGCTTATTTTTGACTTCCCTGTGTCATTAATATCGACAATGTGAAAATTGAAAAGTCCTTTATTGCTCATGGACTCTTCGAACGCTTCACGATTGTTTCTGCTGACAACTGCATAACGCCCGAGAGCATTGACGTAAGGAGACTGCTTTCGGAGCGTCTCTGAATAACCTAGTAACTCGCCGTTGTTTATGCTGATCGACGCGTAGTGCATGCCGACTAAAGAGGACATCATTGTACGCACTTCGCCGACTTTACCTCCGATGCTGCGTGTTACATTGCTCGAAGATCGAGTGGCAGATTCAGACTGTTTGTCATGGTTGAACTCAATACCCAGATACACTACCGCGAACGACACAAGCACGCACAGAATTAATCCGCCTATCCGCTCGCTTCGGCTGAATCCAGTGAGTATGCTAGGGCGCATTTTTAAAATGCTAATGAACTTTTTTGGCTTTGCGCAGAAGCTGATCGCTTAGCTGGATGTTAGCGCCGTTCAATAAGCTGTTGTTTACCCACGTATCGAATTTTCGATTTGTCACCAATGGAATGTCGCTAGTTCTTGTGCCTGACAGAATGGCAACTGCCGAAGTTGCAGCCCATTGACCGTGCTCTTCTGGAATTTTAGTGTAGCCAATCATTGAATACGGCATCATCCAGTCGTGATTGGTCAAGCTGATGATTTTTGATTCTTGTGACGCATAGTTCTGTGCCTTCAAATCATCCCAGTTGTTAATTCCAGAGTGGCTGCCCATGATCAAAAAATCGTAATCCTGTGCCAGCGTCAAGCCTTCCTTCCATGTGGAGAAATCTTCAGCGAGTATGCTATCCATGCTGATTCCCATTTGCTTGGCAACTTTGTTGATACGATTGAAGTTTTTGATTTCTGACAAGGTGGATGCGCCGAGGTAGGCTGCGCGGGTTTTGTTGTCAGACACTTTCAAAGCTTGAGTCAGCATGGGTTTGATCGGCGCGATTTCCACGATCCCTGTAACGTTGCTGGCGGGAAACTCGTACTCTTCTACTGTCCAGTTAATGCCGGAGAAAACGACGGGAATGTGCGTGTCTTTCAGATAAGGCACGATAAGAAACTTGGCCGCATTGTCATCGGATGTGATAACGACGTCTGGCTCTAGTTTTTTGATAAGTTCGTATGCATCTTCACCGGCTTGTATTTTCTGCTCGGTAGTTTTGTTGCGCTTGGTGTCCATGTCGAACTGAACAAGCTCACAATGCCCGTCTATGGTTTGTCTGAGTCCATTCTCTACGCCATCGGACCACGCGTACCCTTTATGGTAAGAGGAAACATAGAGGCACAAAGGTTCGTCGGATGCATAAGCTGGCAAGCTTCCAGTGACGAGCAGGGTCAAGAAACTAACGATGACTATCGGACGATACATATTTTCACCTGACTCAAAAAATCGAAATCAACAAATTATTCAGGCGGCTTCAATGTCGACGCGTCGTCCTCGCGAGAAACTGATAGTTACATTTCGATGTTGTGGCTCAAAACAACACGCCGTTGTTGTCAGGAGCCACAAAATAACTTTCCTCGAAATTTACCAAACCGCTTGGTGAGATCACGCAAGAGCATGTGCTCACTGAACTTTCGGTTACTATTTTGTAAGCAATGTAGCGGCCATATGCGGGAGGCTTGAAGAAAATTCGTAACGCGCTATGTTTCTTTTGTGAAAAATGAATAAATCTGGTCAGATTTAAGGTTTTTCAGTTGTCAGTCAACATTGACAATGTGAACTGTTTTGCAATCTTGCCAGCGCAGGGCAGTAAGCCATAGGAGTCAAATTTGGGTAGGTACCTGGCGTTTCAGGGGCTTGAGTTCAGCTTCGATTTATGGGATCAATGGCCGATCATCGATTAACGGAACGCTCCGCGTCGAATTTTCGGCGCTCGTCGTCAAATTTCTCCCGCTCTCGACGAAGCGAATCTCGTTCTTCATCAAGGGCCTCTCTTTCAGTGTATCCGTTTGGAACGCCACCATGGTTGGGTCCTGTGTTTTTTTGATAGCTACCGGAAGATTGGGACCAACCTTGTTTAAGGCCTTGTATCGCATTGCCGATGCGGCCAGAGAATGCTGAAATTGTTTCAGGGCGGCTGAAATCCAGATTTAACCGTCGTCCCCATATAATGTACGCAATCATCAGCATGGCAAGTGGCCAGGCAAGCAAAAACAACACGATCGTTATGCCGATGTTGACCGATGACCAACCTGGGGCTAGCTGAGAACGTAAATCTGACATGGAAGCTTCCTCGAACTTTTGTTGTCATGATGTGACCACAATTCAAGTTTTTCAAGTGTTTTAAACACTATATTGTTTTGGACGCTACTATAGTGGTATTCGGAAAATACAAAGAATTCATCGATACATTTGATAATTGGCTTTGATATCCAGAGTATGGCGGCGCTGATGTCTGTTATGCATGGTTAGAACATTTTATGCGTGGCCCAATATTGGTTTTTTCTGGATCGGATGTTGTTCCGAGACGGCTGTATACCGAATCATGAATTGCAACTTTGTCAAGAGAGCGCTTTCGATTTAGGAAAACGCTTGACTTAAGCGTAGGGGTCGTTAGGATATCGGCCTGAACCTGGAAGGCTTTGGATCCCGGTTTTGGCCGAAATGGCAATGGACGCAACGTGTGATGATTCCGCGACAGGTGCGAGAAAAAATTGGGCGTCCGTAACCCTTGAGCGTCGGGTTACCAGATGCAAGACATAAAACGATATCTACACTGTTTTCGCAATGATTAGTGACGAGACTGTTTTCGTATGACGAATGACGAGCCGCAAAAAGCGGCCTCTGGCGATTCCGTATCGCAGAATACACATGCACCACGCAAGCCTCGTAGCGATGGACCGCACAGACGCAAGCCACGTCCGCAAAATGCAAATCAGAACAACCGTCAGCGGCGTCCTCAAGGGCAGCGCCGTGATGGTAATAACTCACAGTCTCGCCAGCAGGGCGGAAACAACGGCAATACGGATTCGCGTAACGGTCATCGATCACAACGCCAAGGTCGCTCTCCGAATAGAGCCAGAGCGAATCGTCAGGTAGCAGACGACATTGGCAATCGTCGTTCGCCCGGTTTGTATGACGATATAGACATTGATGATATTACCGAGGAAATGGATGCCATCGGCAATAGAGCTTTGCCCGAGTCAAAGCAAGCGATCGAACACGAAGACGATGACTTTGGCAATCGAGATAACTACAACGTCAACAATCGCTTTCCTTCCGATAGCAATTTGGTAGGCGGTTTCGATCCCTATGACTTTGGCAGTCTCGTTGGTGGTAACACAGCGCGAGGCGGTCGCGGACAACAGCGTCAGAATGGACGATCACGACGACCAGCCAATGCAAACCGTCAAGCGCGTCCACAAGGTCGCCCTGGTAATCGACCGCCTCAACAAGGTAATGGGCGTAATCAGGGGCAGAATCGTAACCGGTCCGCTCAGGGTCGCAACAATAATCGACCGCAAGGCTCTGGTGGTAACCGGCATCCGCAAGGGCGGGGTCGGCATCAAAATCAGAATAGAAATCGCAACGCGCAAAATCGTAACTCATCGCAGGAAGCTGGCCCCACAGCAAATGATGCTCAGGCGACGGTTACTGCTTCGCCGCCAACGCCAGCTCAGGCTGCGAAGCCTGCCGTTAAAGCGGCGCCATCAGTCGCAGCACCCGTAGAAGCTCCAGTCTCTGCAGCTCCTGCCCGAACGAGTCGTAAGCCCAAAGCGGTTAAAGAAGCCTCGGCAAAAGCCCCTATAGTCAAACACGATACCCCAGCACCTAAGCTCGAAGCGGCGCCTGCAAAAACGTCTAAACCACGAGCGAAGAAAAAAGCTGCCGCGAAACGGCGCAGCAAAAAATCGTCTGATGCGGATAGCAAAGGCGAAGGTTGATTGCTTCAGTAGAGTTTCAACCTCGGCCATCGTGATGTGCGAAACACATCACGTTTGAATACTGAAAAAACAAAGCCTGTGATGGGTTCAACCCATCACTACATGTTCGGGTAATTGGGTCCGCCACCACCTTCGGGCACTACCCATGTAATGTTCTGGCTTGGGTCCTTGATATCGCAGGTCTTGCAATGAATGCAATTTTGCGAGTTGATCTGGAAGCGTGGAAGATCGTCTTCAACAATGACCTCATAGACTCCGACCGGGCAATAGCGTTGCGCTGGCTCTGCAAATTTTGGCAAGTTGACGGTTATTGGAACAGTGGAATCAGTTAACTGCAAGTGTACCGGCTGATTGTCTTCATGATTCGTATTCGACAGAAACACTGACGACGGTTTGTCAAAGCTGATCTTGCCATCAGGTTTTGGGTATTCGATCGGTGAACAGGCATCAGCGCGCTTCATGCATTCATGGTCAGGCGTGTTGTCACTGAGTTTGAACGGTAATCGACCGCCAAAGAAATTCTGATCGATGAAATTGTAGGCACCTCCAAGGTACATGCCGAACTTGTGTAGCGCTGCACCCCAGTTTCGCGAAGCATGTAGTTCCTGGCCAGCCCAGCTCGAGAGGAAAGCGTCGTTGAATTCGGTCAGTTCGCGTCCTTCATTGTTTTCTTCAGCGAGAGCCGTGGCGATGGTTTCGGCAGCGACCATCCCGGATTTCATTGCCGTATGTGTGCCTTTGATTTTGGCGAAATTCAGTGTCCCGGCTTCACAACCTACGAGCAAACCGCCTGGCATACTCATGCGGGGCAAGGAGTTCAGGCCGCCTTTGGCAATAGCACGGGCGCCATAGCTAACCCGCTCGCCACCTTCGAGAACACCACGAATGGTGGGGTGTTGCTTGAATCGTTGAAATTCCTCAAAGGTACTTAAATGAGGATTCGAATAGTTCAGATCAATTATCAGTCCGACGACAACTTGATTATCTTCGAGGTGGTACAAGAAGCCACCACCCGTACTGCCCGATTCTGACAATGGCCAGCCGGCCCCGTGTACGACAACACCCGGCTCATGTTTGTCGGGATCAACCTGCCATAACTCTTTCAACCCAATGCCATAGTGTTGCGGCGCCTTGTCTGCATCAAGATCGAATTTTGTTATCAGTTCCTTGCCGAGATGTCCACGGCATCCCTCAGCAAAGACGGTGTAACGGGCGTGCAGTTCCATGCCTCGTTCGTGTCCGTCTTTAGGATTGCCTTCGGCATCGAGCCCCATGTCGCCAGTAGCGACGCCTCTGATGCGTCCATCTTCATGGTAAAGAATTTCTGCGGCCGCAAAGCCTGGAAAGATCTCTACGCCAAGGTTTTCCGCCTGTTCTCCTAGCCAACGAGTGAGGTTACCTACGCTCGCGATGTAGTTCCCGTGGTTGTGCATGGTCTTTGGCGACATGAATCCGGGCATGCGCAATGACTTTTGCTCGCTGGTAAAGAACAGAATGTCGTCACGTGTCACTGCGGTGTTCAGTGGTGCCCCTTGTTCTTTCCAGTTCGGGAACAGTTCTTCAAGCGCGCGAGGTTCAACGACTGCGCCAGACAAAATATGAGCGCCGACTTCGGACCCTTTTTCCAGTACTACAACCGAGATTTCCTGCTCTTTTTCTTGAGCGATCTGCATCAAGCGGCATGCCGTTGAAAGCCCTGCAGGGCCTGCGCCAACGACGACCACATCGAACTCCATGGATTCGCGTTCTGTGCTCATCTTATAGTCTCGCCTGTCATGTTTAGGTTAATAATAAACTCTTGCTGCTGGTACTGCTTGTCAATTCAAGACTCAACAAGGGTTTGAACATTGGGTTAAGCAAATTGTTCAAGCTTTAACAAATTGGTGGTTTTTCCGCGTTTGGCTGCCGCGGCTTTAGCGCCAAAATCCTTCCGTAGTTTTTTCGCCAGTACTTTCATTGACGACTTCTCGCCATGTACGAGTAGAACCGGTGGGCGGTTTTTGAAGTTGCCGTACCAGGTCAGCATGCCGTCCTGATCGGCATGGGCTGATAAACCACCGACGGTATGAATACTGGCTCGCACCTTGATTCGCTCACGCCAGAGCTTGACCGTATCGTCGCCATCAACAAGTCGACGTCCCAGTGTGCCCGGTCCCTGATAGCCAGCAATGATTACATGCGCGTCCGGTCGCCAAAGGTTGTGTTTCAAATGATGCAGTATGCGACCACCATTACACATGCCACTGCCAGCGACCACGATGGCACCCGATGGCATCGCATTGATGGCGCGGGACTCGTCAGCTGTGCGCGAGAATTTCAGATTAGGCATGGCGAGCAAGGGGCCATTCTGTTTATAGAATTCGGCTGCTTCCTCATCATAGAGTCCAATGTGTTTCAGATAAACTTCACTGGCTTCTATCGCCATGGGACTGTCGAGAAAAATCTTCCACGGCGCAAGATTCCACTCCTTGAAATAGCGAGCCATGGTGTAGAGAATCATCTGGCTACGTCCGACGGCAAAAGCCGGGATCAAAATGTTGCCTCGGGTGGCCGTGACAGTACTTGCAATGTCGCTGACTTCGGCCAGCGTGTCCTTCCAGTCTCGGTGTTCACGATTGCCATAAGTGCTTTCCATCAGCACCAGGTCTGCGTCTTCAAGCATGTGAAAGTCGCGAAGTATTGGTGAGCCACGATGACCAAGGTCACCACTGAAGACGACCTTGCGAGTTTCCGAACCTTCAGTCAGTTGGAGTTCCACCATCGCAGAGCCAATGATGTGTCCAGCGTCGAACAGTTGTACGGTGATACCGTGCGCGACTTCAATGGGCTTTCGGTACGGAATCGGTTCAAGGCGCTTCAGTGTCTTTTCAACATCATTGGCTTCGTACAAGGGTGATAGCAGCGGTTTGCCTTCGCGTTTGCGGCGCTTGTTCTTGCGTTCAACATCACGGGCGTTCAGATGAGCTGAGTCTTTCAACAGGATATTGACGAGATCGCAACTGGCAGGGTGGGAGTAGATTCGGCCCTTGAAACCTTGCTTGATCAGTATTGGTAAGCGGCCACTGTGATCAATATGCGCGTGGCTGAGCACAACGGCGTCCAGCTCGGCCGGATTGAAAGGGAAGGGGTCATGGTTACGTAGCTCGTCCTTTCTGCGTCCCTGGATCAGCCCACAGTCGAGCAGGACTTTGGCGTCGCCTGCCTCCAGCAGATGGCAGGAGCCTGTTACTTCTTCAGTCGCACCGTAGCTCGTCAGTTTCATGGCATTTTGTCTTCCGCCGTCCTGCGGCGATTGTCCGCGTATATACTGCTGCCATTGTAGCGATTTCCCGCCCTGTTAATGATTCAATTCTATGCCACCTGCGCGTCTGGTCTGGCACCGCTTCTGGCAGACGAGCTGACGTCCATCGGCCTCAGCGGGGTGCGGCGGGCAGGAGCAGGGGCCAGTTTTACCGGTACTGTTGAAGATGCCTACAGAGCTTGCCTGTGGTCTCGGCTCGCCAATCGGGTGCTATTGCCCCTGCATCGAGTGGCGGCTGAGACGCCCGAATCGCTTTATGCGGGTGTCCGTGAGGTTGACTGGTCAGCGCATTTGCGCTCGAGCAACACATTAGCCGTAGACTTTTTTTCTGCCCATTCGAGCATTACGCATACTCAGTTTGGCGCGCAGAAAGTCAAGGATGCCATTGTCGATCAATTCCGTGAAGCCAGCGGTGATCGACCCAATGTCGATCGTGATCGGCCGGATATCCGTGTCAATGTATATGTCTTCAAGAATGAGGCGCGTATCGCGATGGACTTGTCAGGGGACAGTTTGCATCGACGGGGTTATCGAAGAGAGGGGGGCAGAGCGCCCTTGAAGGAAAATCTGGCGGCCGGTCTGCTGCTGTTGGCTGAGTGGCCGCGTCTTTTAAAAGAGGGTGAGGCGTTCGTCGATCCCATGTGTGGCTCTGGAACACTGGCTATAGAAGCTGCACTGATCGCAGGAAATATTCCGCCTGCCTGGTCACGCGATTATTTTGGATTTACTGCCTGGCTTGAACATGATCCATCTCAATGGGAAAAATTGCGTAATGAGGCCGAAGCGGCAAGAAGGCCCATTGATGTCGAGATTGTGGCAAGTGATCAATCGTCAGTGGTATTGGAAGAGTGTCGACTGAACGTATCGCAGGCTGGCCTTGGAGAAAGCATTGATATACAGCAACACGATGTACTCAAGCACGGAATCGACAAATCAACTTCATCAAAAGGATTGCTATTGACCAATCCACCTTATGGCGAACGTTTGCAAACTGACGATCATTTCTACGCTTCTCTCGGTCAGGCGCTGAGTCGTCACTATGGTGGTTGGTCGTGTCATGTATTTACCGCAGATAGCGCACCGTGGCGTCAAATGGCGTTGCAGTTGAATCCTGTACTTCAAATCAAAAATGGTGGAATAGAGTGTTTGTTGCTGGGTGGCGATATTCCCTCGACTCGAGCATCGCAGGGTGCTGCCATTGATGTCACCGCATTTTCAAATCGCGTAAAGAAAAATGCTCGCTCGCTCAAGGGCTGGGTGAAGCAGTCCAATGTTCAAGCTTATCGCTTGTATGATGCCGATTTGCCCGATTTCTCTGTTGCTATCGATATCTACAATGCTGATGAGAAGCATTGTGTGGTTCAGGAATACAAAGCACCACGTACAGTCAATATCGCCGTTGCAGCGGACAGACTCGCTGGCGTCATGGATTGCTTGCCGGGGCTTCTGGATATCCCGCCGCAGAACGTACACTTGCGCTTGCGGGAACGTCAGGGCGGTACTGCTCAGTACACCAAAAGTGATAGTACTCAGTCAGTTGTTTCAACAGTTGAAGAGTATGGCGCGCGTTATGAAGTCAATTTCACGGATTATCTGGATACCGGACTTTTTCTTGACCATAGACCGGTACGCCGTTATATCCAGCAGACAATCAAAGGCGGACGTTTTTTAAATCTGTTTGCCTACACTGCCACCGCAACGGTCGCTGCGGTGTTGGGAGGCGCTGGGCATAGTGTCTCTGTTGATTTGTCAAAAACCTATTGTGACTGGGCTAAGCGTAATCTTGACCATAACCACGCTGATCCTGAATGCCACCAAGTGGTTCGCCAGGATGTCATGGGGTGGCTCGATAGCGATGCCGCTAAGGGTCATGAACCATTTGATATGATTCTGTTGGACCCGCCCACATTCTCGAACTCCAGCTCGGTCGAAAAGGACTGGAATGTACAGGAGCATCATGTTGATGCAATCAGGGCTTGTCTCGATTTACTGGCGCCTGGTGGAGTTTTGATATTCTCCAACAATTTTCGAAAATTCAAACTTGATGAAGCTGGACTCATGGCAACTGCACAGAACCCAGGTGATATCGAGATCGAGGATCGGAGTCGCTGGTCAATTGACAAGGATTTTCAACGCAACAGCCGGGTACATCAATGCTGGTTTGTCATGAAAAATCCGCGTCCCCGGTCCTTGAAGACCGGGTAGCATTGTCTGAGTCTGATTCGTACACGCATCGGCAAACATTGCCTGTTTCGCTATCTATGATTTTTATCGGAGAACCCTGTGGCTGAATTTTTCTTCAACTATGGATTATTTTTTCTGAAAACCTTGACCTTTGTCATCGCCGTTATCGCGATCGTCACGGTAATCGTATCTGCTACAGCGCGGCGCCCATCAGGTGGAGACAAGGACGGGCATATCGAAATTCTCAAATATAACGAGCGTCTGGATGACATGGCCGAAGCGCTGTCTTTTTCCATGCTCGAACCCGTTGAGCAAAAGCACGCCCTAAAGGACAAGAAGGCGACGGAAAAGGCTGAAAAGAAAGCCGCAAAAGCGGCGGCAAAACGTGCGAAAAAACAGCGTGGTTCTGGTGAAACCGTTTTGAGTGAGCCGACTCGAAAGCGTGTCTATGTCCTGGATTTTGATGGTGATATCCGTGCCAGCGATGTTGAGAAACTGCGTCGGGAAATTACCGCTGTCCTGACAACTGCCACCAGCGATGATGAAGTTGTGGTCAAGGTTGAAAGCGGTGGCGGCATGGTGACGTCTTACGGTCTGGCAGCTTCACAGCTGGATCGCTTGCGCAAGAAAAAAATCCCGCTGACGATTTGCGTTGACAAAGTCGCAGCCAGCGGTGGTTACATGATGGCCTGTGTTGCAGACAAGCTGGTGGCAGCCCCTTTTGCAGTGCTCGGTTCTATTGGTGTGGTCGCACAGATACCAAACTTTCATCGTTTGCTTAAGCAATTCAATATCGACTTCGAAATGTTGACGGCAGGTAAGTACAAACGAACCCTGACGCTGTTTGGGGAAAATACCGATGAGGCACGTACGAAATTTCTTGAAGATATTGAGCGCATACATCAGCAATTCAAAACCTATGTTGGAGAGCGCCGACCATCGCTTGACATCGAAAAGGTAGCTACAGGCGAAATCTGGTCTGGTCAGGATGTGTTGGATCTGGATCTGGCTGATCAATTGTCCACCAGTGATGAGTATCTGGTAGATGCCTGTAGTGAGTGTGATGTACTTATGGTCAACTACAAGGAAAAGAAAAGCCTGATGACGCGATTCAATCTTGGTGTTCAACAGGGCGTTGATAGCTTGTTGATGAAGTGGCTGGATCGATTGATGAAGAGCCGGTTTTCAGCTAGTTGACATAAGTCTACGTTCAGAAATAGTCACTCTGAACCTAGATCTGATTCGTCCATTCGCGCAACTGAAATTTCTGAATCTTGCCGGTAGATGTTTTCGGCAAATCACGAAATACAATGTGTTTGGGGCACTTGAAGTGAGCCAGACGTTCACGGCACCAGTCAATCAGCTCTTGTTCGCTGACTTGGCTACCCGTCTTGAGTTCGATGAAGGCGCAAGGAACCTCGCCCCAGTGATCATCCGCTTTGGCAGCGACTGCAGCATCAAGCACAGCAGGGTGGGCATACAATGTGTTTTCGATCTCGATGGATGAGATATTTTCGCCGCCGGATATGATGATGTCTTTGGCACGATCGAGAATTCGCAGGTATCCGTCCTCGTCCATGACGGCAAGATCGCCACTGTGAAACCAACCACCACGAAAGGCTTCCTCATTAGCTTCCTGATTTTGGAAATAACCTCGCATCACGATATTACCGCGGAACATGATCTCGCCAATGGTAGTGCCATCACGCGGTACAGGCTTCATGGTTTCAGGGTCCATGACGTCAAGGCCTTCCAGGACTTGATAACGAACACCTTGGCGTGATTTCAAACCTGCGCGTTCATCATCATCAAGTGCGTTCCATTCTGATTTCCATGCGCAGATAACAGCCGGGCCGTAGGTTTCGGTCAATCCATATACATGTGTGATGTCAAAGCCAAGTCTCTCGACAGCTGACAGCACACTTGCCGGTGGTGGGGCGGCGGCGGTCATGACCTTGACAGTATGTGCCATGGGTTTGATTTCATTCTCTGCCGCATTGATAATGAAATTCAGAATAATCGGTGCACCGCAGAAGTGTGTGACGCCGTGAGTTTCGATCGCATCGTATATGACTGCCGCATCGATTCTTCGAGTGCAGATACTGGTGCCTGCATTTGCGGCCAATGTCCAAGGGAAACACCAGCCATTGCAATGAAACATGGGTAGCGTCCAAAGATACACGGGATGCATCGGCATGTTCCAGCCCGTAATATTTGACATGGCGTTGAGCATGGCTCCGCGATGGTGATAAACGACACCTTTTGGATTGCCGGTCGTTCCTGATGTGTAGTTCAAGGAGATTGACTGCCACTCATCAGCGGGTAGTTGCCACTGCCAGCTTGGATCTATCGCGGGCAAGCTTGACTGGTTCGCCTTCGATGTCGGGTCTTGAGTGACAAATTCCTCGTAAGTTACATCGCTGATTGCATCACCGGTTGCTTCGCTATCATCAATGCAGATCAATATTGGTTTTGTCGTCGCTGGCGTATTACTTTCGCTAGCGGCTTCTTTTATCAATTTGAGTGCTTGTTGAACGACTGCTGTTGAATCACGGTCAACAAAAATCAGCTTGGCCCCACCATGCTTGAGTATATAGCTGATCGTTGTTGCTTCTAGTCGGGTATTGATGGCGTTAAGAATAGCGCCACACATCGGCACGCTGAAGTGCAATTCAAACAAGGCTGGAATGTTTGGTGCGATCACGGCCACCACATCGCCAGTTTCAATACCTAATGCATGTAATCGGGCTGCCGCGGTTTTGCAGCGCGAGTGCACATCTCGCCAGCTTAATTGTTGATCAGAATGCACAACCGCAAGTTGATCCGGATAGACCTCTGCCGCACGGTTCAGAAAACTCAATGGCGACAACGGCGTGTAATTCGCCGCGTTAGGCGGCAGTGGCACGCTGCCGTCACCCGGTTGCGCGTTTCGCGATTCAATCATTGTCATGATATATGTGGGTGATCAGGATTATGAGTCAACCATACTATGAATGATGTAGAGGCCAACGACAATCAGGTACTGCGTGGAGTCCGGGTGCTGGAGATGGGGCAGTTGATCGCCGGACCTTTTGCTGGCCAGATGTTGGCTGCCTTCGGCGCTGACGTGATCAAGATCGAGCCGCCTGGCCGGGGTGACCCCTTGCGCAAATGGCGTGTACTTGATGATGAGGGAACCTCCTACTGGTGGCGCAGTATTGCCAGAAACAAGAAATCAGTGACAGTGGATCTTGGCATCCCGGCTGGGCGTGAAATTGCGCGTCAACTCATGTGTGCAAGTGATGTGGTGATTGAAAATTTTCGCCCGGGACGAATGGAGTCATGGGGGCTAGGCCCAGACGATATTCGCCAGGATAATCCGGACCTGATTTACACACGGGTCTCAGGTTATGGTCAAACGGGCCCGTATGCCAGTCGCCCAGGCTTTGCATCGGCATGTGAAGGGGTTGCCGGGTTGAGGTATGTCAATGGATACCCGGGCGAAACACCGGTACGGCTCAATCTCAGTCTTGGTGACACGCTAGCGGGCATGCATGCAATGGTGGGTACCTTGCTGGCTCTGTTCAACCGACAGGCAGGGCGCGGTGGGCAGAGTGTCGACGTCTCCATCGTTGAAAGCATTTTCAACATGCTGGAAGGTGTTTATCCTGAATATGATGGCCGTGGTGTTGTGCGCGAACCATCGGGTTCGACGCTCACTGGAATCGTGCCGACCAACACATATCGATGTCTCGATGGTCGTTTTATTGTCATTGGTGGCAATGGCGACTCGATCTTCAAGCGATTGATGAATTTGATCGGACGTGCGGATCTGGCCAATGATCCACGCATGCAGGACAACGTCGGGCGAGTCGGTTGCGAGCGGGAAATAGACGCCGCTCTACAGGATTGGACATCGGGCATGGACGCGGATAGCGCGTTGCAGCAGCTCGATGATACTGATGTCCCGGCAGGCCCAATCAATTCGATTCGCGAGATCGCTGAAGATCAACACTTTATGGCTCGGGGTGCCTTTGAACCGGTCATGGTAAATGGCGAACCTCGCCACTTGCCGGCAGTTCATCCAAAATTGGATGCGACTCCAGCCGTTACGCGTTGGCCAGGGCCTGAAATCGGAGAACACACTGTTGAGGTTTTGCATGACTGGCTTGGCGCCAGTGATGTCGAAATTGAGAACTGGCGCACATCGAAAATCGTGTAAACAGCCGATCCGACTAAACTTCTCCCACATGCAGTGCACTGGCGCAAACTATTGTCCGTAGTGCGTCAAGAAGCTCAAGAACACGTCGATACGAGCAACAGGCAAGTTAGGAGTGTTCGACATTGGAAAGTTCTCCTTGGGTGCGCATTACGATGGCGGCTGGGCTATATCTGCTCGTCATCTGGGGCCATCTATCGTTGGCGGGAGGGACTGCATTCGCAATCTTTTACGCCTTCGCGATGTCAGCGATGCTTGTGTACTGGTCTGATCAGAGTGCACTCAAGCCTGTTGATGCTGAAAGCATCAGTGCCGCGCTTGGTGACTTTCAGGATCTGGATGAATTATCCCCAGAGGACTGGCGGCAAATATTTGATGCGGATCAAATCATGGATGGTGTTGAGCCCGTACATGCCTGGGACAAATCTCAAGTCCGGGCCGAGACCGAAACCTTGCGGCCAGTTGATCGTGAAACCTTGCGCAGTGCCTTGACTCGTCTCGATGTGATCAAAGCCGAATTGAAATCGCAATACGCTCAACTTGGTAAGGATCAAACAGCATGGCGCAGCGGTGATCGCTGGCGCTTTGACGGATTATAGGGAGCTGTATCAGATGACCGAGTTGATTAATATTCGTGCGCTCGAAGCTATTGAAGCTTTACAACGCCCTGGCAAGCCTAATCTATTAGACATGGTTGTTGGGTTGTTTGAAACGGATGCGCCGAAAAATATTGATTCCTTGCTCGGCGCTCTCGAAGCGAGCGATCTGGAGCTCGTCAGAACCTCAGCTCACACCTTGAAATCGAGTAGCGCCTACCTCGGTGCTGCGAAGCTCTCTGAACTTTGTCGCGACATCGAACATGCCGCGCGCAATGATGATGAATCAACGTGTGCATCATTGGCCGTCGATTTGTCAGCTTTGTACGAAAACTCTCTCGCTGAGTTGCACTTGAGGAGGCAAAAAGCCGCCTGATGAGCAATTCGTCCGTCCAAGCTGTGCAGATGTTATCACCTGGTGCGATGCGTGAGCGCCCGGTTGTTCTGCATGTGGACGATGATGCTGCTGCGTTGATGATGGCTGAAGGTGCGCTCGAAGACGCAGGCTTTGACATAGTGCACGCAGAAGACGGACGACAGGCTATCGAACAATTTCATGCAGTGGCACCTGATCTGATCATCATGGATGCAGTCATGCCTGTGATGGATGGGTTCTCAGCGATTCGTGAGATCAGAAAATTGCCGGCGGGTGAACATATTCCTATTCTTATGATCACCGGGCTCGATGATTTCGATTCCATTACCCGAGCATATGACGAGGGTGCAACTGATTTTCTCGCAAAGCCTGTCAACTTCATTGTGTTGCCACATCGTGTGCAATACATGTTGCGTTCGACGAAAACTGCAAACGAACTACGAGTAAGCCAGACGAAGCTCGATTACGCACAAAGACTGGCGCGCATCGGCAATTGGGAGCTTGATCTGCAGACGAAGGAGTTGAATTGGTCGCAGGAGTTCGGACGGATGTTCAATTTGAATAACAGCCATTCGAAGCAATACTGGAGCGCCTTGCTTGAACGTATCCACGAAGATGATCGGCAGTCGGTACAGATCCTTACAGAGCAATCAATTGACAAAGGCGAATCGTTCAATATCGAGTTTTCTGTCAAGTTGGAAGATGCGGCTGAGATGCGCCGGATGCGCCTCGAGGCAGAGCCGTTTACGATCGATAGAAGCAAGGCCTGCACGCATATGCTTGGCACAGTGCAGGACATTACAGATCGAGTCCTGGCACAGGAGCAGATGCATAACCTTGCATACTATGATGTTGTAACTGGGCTTCCTAACCGTGCTCAACTGAATGAGCGTTTATCCAGAATGTTGCGAAATGCAGAACGTAACGAGTCAAAATTTGCAGTATTGTTTTTGGATCTTGATCATTTCAAACAAGTTAATGATACCTATGGTCATGATATTGGCGATGAGCTTTTGCAGGAAGTATCCGAGCGATTGACTACTGTGGTACGTGACTCTGACTCCATCGCTCGGCCTCACCAGAGAGGTTACGATGAGAATCGTTTTACCGTTGCTCGACTCGGTGGTGATGAATTTGTTGTGCTGCTTGGTGATATCAATCGTGCAGAAGATGCCGCACGTGTTGCTGATCGCATCGCTGAATCTGTCGGTAAGCCCTATCATCTTGCCAACAGTAAAATGAACGTTACGACGACAATTGGTATCAGTGTATTCCCAGCTGATGGGGGCGATTGTGAGACTTTGCTGAAGAACGCTGATATCGCCATGTATCACGCTAAACAATCTGGTCGTGATGGGTATCAATTCTATTCAAGCGGAATACACGAACGTGCCATGGAGCGCTTCTCGCTTGAGAGGGATCTTCGTCTCGCTATAGAAAATGAAGCATTGACGCTGGTGTACCAACCGAAGATCAGTGTCAGCACGGGCGAACTTGATGGCATTGAAGCGCTGGTTCGTTGGAATCATTCAAGCCGTGGTTCGATCAGTCCGGTTGAATTCATACCACTGGCTGAGGAGACGGGTCTCATCCTGCCGCTTGGGCGCTGGGTTTTACGCGAAGCTTGCCAGCAATTGCAAAGCTGGGTGAGTGCAGGCATGAAACCAACCATCATGTCGGTCAACTGCTCCCCCATACAATTCAGTCGCGGTGACGTTGAAGCGGATATAACCGATGCGCTCGAAGCCAGTGGTTTGGATCCCCACTATCTGGAAATAGAAATAACCGAGAGTCTGCTGATCGATGATCTTGACGGCGGCATCGATCGCTTGAATCAATTAAAGGCAATTGGAATTCAGGTGTCTGTTGATGACTTCGGAACTGGATTTACATCCTTGAGCTATCTGGCGAAATTGCCAGCGGATAGATTGAAGATTGATCCGTCGTTTGTTGCAGAACTTGATAGCAATAGTAGCAGCAAGGCAATCGTGTCATCTATCGTTACGCTTGGGCATAATCTGGATATGCGGGTGGTTGCTGAAGGGGTTGAGTCCGACAGTCAGTTCAACATTCTGAGTGAAATCGGTTGTGATGAAGTGCAGGGGTATTTCATCAGCTATCCCTTGAGCTCAGAGGAGTTTGAAGCTTGGGCCAACGACAAGAAAAATCAACTACGCTTGCCAAAAGCAGTTGGTATGTAGGGTCTGTTGATCGCTAGAGCTCAGTACCCTGCTGGTCAAGCCAGGTCAGCGATGTTTCCACAAAGGCTCGCGTTTTTCCTTGAACGCATCAATGCCGATTGATACATCCTCTGCCATCATGTTGCAGGCCATGGACTCCGCTGCAATTTCGTAGGCCTCTTCAATAGGTAGTTCAAGCTGCTTGTAAAAAAGAGCCTTGCCGGTAGTCACGGCAACCTTTGACTTCGCTTTGATTTTATCGCACCAGATTGAAATTTCCTTATCCAGATCTTTGTCGTCAACCGCCTTGTTGATAAGACCCCATTCTGTTGCAGTATTTGCATCGATAAAGTCTCCAGTCATCAACATTTCGAAAGCACGCTTGCGGTGGATGTTTCTTGATAGTGGGACCGATGGCGTGCTACAGAACAAGCCGATGTTGATTCCTGATACCGCGAATCGCGCACTTTTTGCAGCTATGGCAAGATCGCAATTGGCGACCAGCTGGCAACCCGCCGCAGTTGCAATACCTTGAACCTTGGCGATAACCGGTTGTGGAATGTTGAGCAAGGTGTTCATGAAGTGACTGCACTTGGCAAAGAGCTCTGCCTGCCACGCCTGGTCGATGTTTGCCCGCATTTCCTTGAGATCATGTCCGGCGCAGAATGCCTTGCCATTTGCGGCAATGACTACCAGCCGGCACTCATCATTCAGTGAGTCGAGTGCAGTTTGTAGTGAATCGAGCATCTCATGTGACAATGCGTTGTATTGGGCCGGGCGATTAAGTGTTAGCGTCGCGATGCCATCTTCATGCGTGAGCAGACACACTGAGTTCTTTGCGCCGTGTTCTGTGCTCTGGTGTGATTCCGCTGTCATGAAAACTCCTGCTTGTCTCTACCGCCTCCGAGCGAGTGCTTACGCTGGGAGCTGAGTGTTCGTGTAATGCGAGTACTTCGCGTACTTTCAAAAGCAATATAAGGAGTTTAGCGCGGCTTTGAAACTCAAACTTGCCGAATGCCTGTTATTCTGCGAGGTATGACTCGCTCCATACAGACTTCGGAGCTTCAGCTCACTGAAGCGGACTTTGCTCACTTGATGGCCGAACGCCTGCCTTTCGCGGCGATGATGGGGCTTGAGATTGAGCAATTCACAGCCAGTGGTGTCTGGATGCGATCGGTATACCGGGATGAGTTTCTACGCCCTGGCGGCACCGTCGCTGGTCCCTTGATGATGGGCCTTGCCGATGCTGCCATGTATGCAGCTGTGCTGGCACGAATCGGCCCCGTTGAATTGGCCGTCACCACGAATCTGTCAATTAATTTTTTACGACGCCCTTTGCCAGGCGATGTACTCGGGCATGCGCGATTACTGAAACTGGGTAAACGCCTCGCCGTGGGCGAAGTATCGCTTTATAGTGACTTGCCTTTGCATGAACGGGATGCGGTAGGCAAGGGCGACGGATATTTCCTTGCGCTCGAAGCCACGGAGCCGGTCGCGCATGTAACATCTACTTATTCGATTCCACCGCCAGAACAGCGGTCATAGCAGCGGTCAGAACAACGGCCATGGTTGCAACCAAACTAGCAGCCATAACAACGGCCAGAACATTGGCCAGAACAACAGTTATCAGAGCAGGGGAGCTGATACACACATGAGCGAGCAACACTTTACTGATATCAAGGCCTGCGTGTTTGATGCTTATGGCACCTTGTTCGACGTGCATTCTGCGGTCGGTAAATTTCGTGATGAAATCGGCCCTCGTTACGCTGAACTATCCATGGCCTGGCGAACCCGTCAACTCGAGTACACCTGGTTACGCAGTTTGATGGGAGAGCACTGTGACTTTTGGCAAATTACCTCCGATGCTTTGACGGTTAGCCTGGCTGCCAATAATCTGGACAAAAGCCAACTGCATGATCGCCTGATGCAGGCCTATTTGTCGCTTGATACGTTTGCTGAAGTCAAACAAGTGTTGACCTTGCTCAAGCGTTCGGGAATGCAGACGGCCATTCTGACCAATGGCAGCCCGTCGATGATCAAAGCGGCCGTAGTCAGTGCTGGACTGGATGCTTTGATTGATCATCAACTGTCGGTCGAATCAGTTGGCGTGTTCAAGCCCGATGCCCGTGTCTATCAATTGGCGGTTGACACGCTAGGTGTCGACAAAGAACAGATCAGCTTCCAGTCATCAAACGCCTGGGATGCGGCGGGTGCTGCGCATTTTGGTTTTCGGGTCGCCTGGATCAATCGCTATGCACAGCCGCAGGAAGCGTTACCGGGCAATCCTCAGGCAGAGCTTAAGGATCTGTCGAATTTTCCGGCGCTGTTGGGAATTTGCTAGGCGCATCTTCGGCGGGTTCAACCTTGCCACGACGCCTGTTGATCAGCGCCGACAATATGCTCAGCCTTTCATCATCATCCATTCTGGACCAACGTGTGATTTCGTCAATGTTTCGGTAGCAACCGCTGCAGGTTTGCGTTTGTTCATCGATGGTACATACACCGGTACAAGGCGACGGGATCTGAAGGTTCATCTTTTAAGGATATCAGTAGATTGTATTTCGAGTCGGTAGTGACCCGTACGTACTCGGTTGGCTGATAGACTCATCGGTTGAGCCCGGAACTGAATTCTATGCATAAAATCATCCTGGATACAGACCCTGGTGTCGATGATGCGATGGCGATCGCATATGCCTTCTGCCACCCGGAAATTCAGCTTCTCGGTCTGACCACCGTCTTTGGCAATACCAACATTGATTTTGCGACGCGCAATGCCATGTTCATTCTCGATCAACTGGGCGCGCTCGATGTTGCGGTGGCCAAAGGCGCGGCGGTGCCGAGTAATCGTCCTCCGCAGCCCCCCGCTGACTTTGTGCACGGCGCTGATGGTTTTGGTAACCAGTACCCGGGTAGTACGGTTGAGGTGCCTGCAGCTCAGGCCGCGGCGCTGAAACCGGACGCAAGGCACGCAAATATCGAAACGCTGGATGCGGCGGATTTCATTATCGAGTCAGCCCGTGAGGCCCCTGGGGAAATTACCTTGGTCGCGGTGGGGCCTCTGACCAATATTGCAGAGGCCCTGCGTCGCGAACCGCTACTGCCGAGCATGGTTCTACAACTCGTTGTCATGGGGGGGACTGTCGACGAGCCAGGTAATGTGTCGCCGGTTGCCGAAGCCAATTTTCTCAATGACCCACATGCAGCAGATCAGGTATTTGCAGCTGACTGGCCGGCGACCATTGTCGGTCTGGATGTCACTCATCGCATCATGATAGGCGATAGTCACCTCGACCGACTTGGCTCGGATGCCGGCCAGACTGGGCAGTTGATTCGACTGAGCAGTCGCTTCTATGTCGATTTCTACACAGAGGCGGGAGCCGCGGCGGACGCCCACGATGCGGGTGAAGAACCACAATGCGCAATGCATGATGCTGCAGCCATCGCCTGTGTACTTTTGCCGGATGCATTCACGACGGTTGCGGGGCCGGCGCGGGTTATCAGCGACGGTGTGGCCATGGGGCAACTGGCGATTGATCGAAAAGGCTATCGTTATGCGCTGCCACACTGGCTGGACTTGCCGCCAACCAAAGTCTGTATGGCCGTCGATGCTCCACGAGTGCTCAATCATTTTCTTGACACCCTGATCGAGCATCATCGGACCTGAAGGCCTCGTACAGCGTGTTCAACGACCTGCGATCACTGTATCTCGCGTAAATTCTGGCATGCAGGGGCCACCTGATGCGGAACCCTTCGTTTGCCCAGAGAAGGGAAGTCTGTCCTCGCCGTCACGGTGCCATGGCGGTCAATTGCTCGTCACTGTTCTACACTTGTGTGTATGCGCGACAGAAAATTTACAGGTCTTGCGTCATCCTTGGCGTTGCTTCTTTTCGTTTCCGCCTGTGACTGGGTAGATTCGACGGGAACTCAGCTCGGGTCAGCTCCGCAAACCACTGTGTTCCTTGAAGACGTAGCTGTAGGTAGCGTGCTTGCTATCGATGAGAACACGTCGGCGCGAGTGCTGACCAGTCGCGATGTCGTAGCAGATGGTGAGTCTTTGCAATTCTCCTGGTCTGATTCCCCGTTGGTTGAGGGTGCATTGGATGTCTGCGCAAGTGTGGAGGGCTTTCAGCAGTCCTTTGCCGCAAGTGATTTTAGTAGCGCCTGCGCTGAAACCGGTCAATGTTCGTTGTCCTTTGTCCCGCAAGTGATGAGCGATCCCAATGTGGTCGAGTTTTTGGTCAGCGTGCCGACTTTGAAAGCGTCGGTCGGTGTGCGGCATGAGTTGACCGTGACAGATACGAGCGGCGGGATTGTTAGCCAGAATGAATTTGATTTTTGCCTGATCGCAAGGAACGATCCGCCCCTGGCGGTCGCTGATACCTTTGTTGTTGTCGAAGGCACACGTCTGACGGTCAACCCTCTGAACCCGCCGCATCTTCTGAGTAACGACATCGATGATGTGGATGTGACAAACAACCCTGAGCTTACGGTTCTGTCAACAACTGTACGAGAACCTCAATTTGCTGCCTTTTTCCAGCTCCAGAATGATGGTGGTTTCTCCTACGAATACGGTGGTGATCCGATATCGGCAGACATCATCGACAGCTTCGATTATGAAATAACAGATGGACTATCGACGTCAACTGCGACAGTGACTCTACGTGTTGTTGCCAGCAATCAGGCACCACAGTTGATCGAAGAATTGCCCTTGTTCAGTGCAACGGTTGGGGATGATGTCGAGATAGATTTAACGCAGTTCTTCATTGATCCTGAAGGGGTTGATCTTTCTTTCAATGCTGATGAAACAACGTTACCGCCATCCGGCAATCTTGAACTCGATGATGATGGTTTTCTTGAAGGCGAAGTGGATGCATCGGACGTTGGAAGTTACGTAGTTGTTGTTACCGCAAGTGATGGTGGTCGGACAGTGTCGGCGAATGTGTCTCTGGAGATTTTTCCAGCGTCTCTTGTATCCGACAATTCGCCTCCAGTGTTTGTCAGTGGTAGCGTATTCGACCAGAGCATTACGCTGGGTCAGCAAATCGCGGTTATTCGTCCGCTTTTCAGTGATCCTGACGGCGACACTCTGAGCTATCAGGTGATTGGCGGCGACTTGCCTGCGGGCGTCGCTATCAATAGCCTTACCGGAGTGATATCCGGGCGTCCTTTGGGCCGGCTCTGGGTCCGAAATCTACAGGTCGAGGCGGAGGACGAAGCTGGCAACACGGCGGTGTCGAGTCTGTTCGATATTCGCGTCCGCTGATAGTCATTTCACGATCCCGGCCCGGGATTTGCCTCCTGTGCTCATAATCAGAGAAAATTTGTCGGTTACTATAACGGCAAGGTAAACGGTTAACTCATCATGGCGTCGAACGGGCCATATCTTTTTGTAAAGCACTCGGAGCACTGGAACGTCGATCGCTGCACCCTTTGGATGGGTAGCCACGATTTCGATCTGGACTGGTGCTATCCGGTTAATGGCGATGTTTTTCCTGACCCTTCACGTTACGCCGGAATCATCGTCTTTGGCGGTGCCAACAGCGCCAATGATTGTGGCGAGCACGATTGGGTCAAGCAAGAGTTGTCCTTCGTCGAGCAATGCCTGAAACATGATGTGCCGTTCTTTGGAATATGCCTCGGTGCACAGATGCTGGCTCGCGTGTTGGGTGCCACGGTTCGCCCCCACGAAAAAGACTGCAAGGAGATTGGCTTTTACGAAGTGCTGCCTACCGAGGATGGACGCGACTTTCTGCAGGCGCCCTTGAAAGTCATGCAATGGCACTCGGAGGGTTTTGATTTGCCAGCAGGATCCAGGCGCATCGCTACTGGTCATGATTTTCCCAATCAGGGGTTTGCCCTGAGTGATACGACACTGGGCGTGCAGTTTCATCCGGAAGTCAATCCTGATGTGCTGGCTATCTGGCATGAACGCAACAAAAAACGTAAACCTGGGCAGCTGAGCGATGAGGATCGTCGCCTGATGATGCGGGACGCTCATGCTCATGATGCGGCGATTACAGCCTGGCTTGACGGATTCCTGACTCAGTGGACATCAATCGCGGCAGGCAAGTAAGTTAGCTGAATCGAATCTCCCGCATGCATGCCGCGTAGATCGCTTACTATTCGCCCATGAGTGAAACCAGTAGCCTGTTGCTGAATATCTTTATTTATCTGCTGGCAGGTTTGCTGGCCGTTCCGGGCGCCAAACGTCTTGGTATGGGGCCAGTGCTGGGATTTTTGTTCGCAGGAATTTGTGTTGGCCCCTGGGGGCTTGCATTGATCCGTGACGCGGAACACATCGAGCTGTTTTCTCAAACCGCGACAGTGCTGCTGTTACTGCTATTGGCTTTGCAGGCCACGCCTATCAGGGTTCGTCGCCTGCTTGATGACTTTGCTTCTATCGGCCTTTGGCAATATGCATTGACAACAGTAGCCGTGACCGTGGTCAGTTTGCTGATCGGTCATCCCTGGAATCATTCTCTGGTTGCCGGATTGGCCTTGTCCATTTCTTCGGGCGCTGTTGCCAAACATGCATTTGACGAGCGTTATCCGACAGGTTCCCCATTGACTGAGACTGGGCAGCAGATTCTGTTGACACAGACTTTGTTGACGGTCCCTGTGATTGTTCTTTTACCGTTGTTGGGCGTTGGATCGTTTGCTACCGAAGGAAGTCCCCTTCCTAAAGTTATCACCGGGGGGGCTGTACTCTTGGTGTTTGGCATTTTCGGACATAACTTGCTCCGCTATGCATTTCGCTATGTTGTCAGTGTCGGTCTTGATGAAGTGTTTGCAGCCTTTGCACTACTGCTGGTCATTGGTCTTTTGTTGTTGACACAAGCGCTCGATTTACCGCTTGAATTAGGTGCGTTACTTGCGGGGCTCTTGCTGATTCGCTCAGAGTATGGTTCCGCTATTCGTATCGCGACGCGCCCGTTTCGTGGTTTGCTGGTCGGAATGTTTTTCATTTCTGCGGGTATGGCTATCGATTTCGCTACCTTTTTTCGAAAACCACTTGAAACCTTTGCGTTGGTTGCCTTGTTGGTTGTTGTCAAGGCGTGGATTTTAAGAAACCTCTTGCGTTATTCATCAGTGCCGCGTCGACAACGAATCTGGCTGGCTACCGTTCTCGCCCAAAGTGGTGAGATGTCTTTTGTCATTGTGGTGCTATCGGTCAACTATTTTGCTTTGCCGGACAAGCTCGCTTCTCAGATCGTATTGATCATTGCGCTGTCAATGCTGACAACACCCGTGTTGTTGTTCTTCGCTGCTCGTCGCGACACGGTACCTGCGCGCCAGCAAACTGATACCGGTCTCGATGTCGGGCAAACGGCCGACTCTCAGGTCATTGTCGCGGGTTTTGGTCGCGTAGGTCGAGTCATTGCCCGCTTGCTGAAGGACAATGGTTATCGCGCTGCCGTCATCGATCACAATCCGGATCGCTTTGCCGAATTGCGTGCTGAAGAATTTGTTGGATTTTATGGCGATGCGCTACGCCCTGATCTTCTGGCTTCAGCTGGGGCGGACAAGGCGGCGGTCATGGTAATAGCGATCGATGACGCGGAGAGCGCGGAGGCGCTGGTGCAACGGGTAAGGCGTGACTATCCGCATATGACACTCGTATCACGGGCGGTAAATCCGGCAGCCCACGAGCGATTATTGCGAACCGGTGTCGACCGCGCATACCCGGAAACATTTGAAACTGCGCTGTTGATCGGCGAAGATGTGCTTGAGCTTGTCGGCCTGAGTCCTCTGGAGGCGCAGGCTAGTGCGGAATCGTTTCGAGATTCTGAACAAGCTCGTGTCGAAGCTTCGAACGCAAAGCAACAAGGAGATCCTTCGTGAAAGGTAAAGATGTTGAATCACTGACAAAATTGCTAAAGCAACATAATGTGTCGATCTCTGCCGTCAAGGCTAACAAGTTGATGTTGTCGATTGGTTTTATGGAAGAAGCAACGCGCGAGAGCTCCACGCGTCCCGGTGTCATCAAGAAGTACAAAGTACTGGTCGGTAAAGGCCTCGACTATGGCGTCAATGAGGAAAATCCGCAAAGCCCCGATCAGACATCGCCTTACTACTATAAGGATAGTTTCGGCGAACTCGCGACGCTCCTGACAGCCGCTGCCGATGCCGAAGCTGACAACTGAACAGCAAGGTATATTCCTGGTCCTTGTGCCCTTGGCAAAGTAGGGATACGCGACAATTCGCCGAGTTCTAAACATGGTCAGGCGGGTGTGGAGAGCGTTTTGGGCTTGGCGATGCTGCGTGATACACTCGAGAAACGGGGTCCGAATCAAGGCACAATTCCGCCTGTTCAAAAGACCTGAGTCTGGTACCACTTTCCACTTGAGGACTGTTTTATGACTATTTCACGTGCGGGTGTTTTTGCTGGCTTGTTGTTAGCAGCTTCTGCCGCCACAGCAGCTGATATATCTCCAGCTGTCGTTTATGACATGGGCGGCAAGTTTGATAAATCCTTCAACCAGGGAGTCTACGACGGCGTCGAACGGTTCAAGAAAGAGACCGGCATCGAATACCGCGAGTTTGAGGTCACTAACGAAACTCAGCGAGAGCAAGCGCTTCGACGTATGGCTCAGCGTGGTGCCAATCCGATCCTCGGCGTCGGCTTCGCCCAAGCTGGCCCAATGGAAGTTGTCGCAAAAGAATTTCCTGACGTTAAATTCACCTTGATTGATGGCGTTGTTGATTTGCCGAATGTGCAGTCAGTTGTCTTCAAGGAACAGGAAGGTTCATTTCTGGTGGGTCTGCTTGCCGCCATGGCATCTGAAACCGGTGTGGTCGGTTTTGTTGGTGGAATGGATATTCCATTGATTCGACGCTTTGCCTGTGGTTATGAGCAAGGAGCCAAACACGCCAGTGCCGCTATTGATGTTGTACAGAACATGACAGGCACTACGCCATCCGCCTGGAATGATCCGGGGCGGGGTAGTGAATTGGCGAAAGGTCAATTTGATCGTGGTGTCGATGTTGTCTATGCGGCGGCCGGTGGTACCGGGGTCGGGGTTTATCAGGCAGCGAAAGATGGCGGCAAACTTGCCATCGGTGTGGATTCCAATCAGAACTATTTACATCCGGGCACCATGTTGACATCCATGCTCAAGCGCGTTGATGTAGCTGCATACAATGCCTACAAAGAAGCGATGGATGGAACCTGGAAACCAGGCTTCAAGGTGCTTGGTCTCGCTGAAGAAGGTGTAGGTTGGGCGCTTGATGAAAACAATGCGTCCTTGATCTCCGACGAGATGAAAGCGGCGGTGAAGCAAGCCTCCGACGATATACTGGCCGGTAAAATTACGGTTCATGACTACATGAGTGACAATGCCTGCTCATATTGATTGTCTCGCGAGTTAAAGAGTCAAGCTTGGGCGTTTGATTGATGACAGACGCTAAGACGGATCCGGGAAAGCCAGATGCTTTCCCGGACGCCTCCTCGGATACATCAAAAAATTTGAACCAGGTCGGCTCTGACTTCGCCATAGAGCTTCGCGGTATCTCCAAACGGTTTGGCGCTGTACGCGCGAACCAGGATATTGATCTCGCGGTTCGCCGCGGAACCATACACGGTATTGTCGGTGAGAACGGAGCCGGCAAATCCACGCTGATGAGTATCCTTTACGGCTTCTACCAGGCTGACAGTGGTGAGGTGATAATCAATGGTAACAAGGTCAGTATCAACTCCTCGCGCGACGCTATCAGTGTAGGGATCGGTATGGTGCACCAGCATTTCATGCTGGTTGATACGTTCAGTGTTCTGGAAAACGTCATGCTGGGCGCTGAAGGGCATGCGCTGTTGGCTCGAAGTGCTGCCAAAGCGCGTGCCGAGCTGCAAAGACTTAGTGACGAATATCAGTTGTCGGTAGAGGTTGATACGCTTGTCTCTGAACTTCCGGTAGGCGAGCAACAACGTACAGAGATACTCAAGGCTTTGTATCGGCATGCGGAAATTCTGATTCTCGATGAGCCGACAGGTGTTCTGACACCGCAAGAAGCTGATCAGTTGTTCAAGGTATTGCAAGCGCTCAAGAACCGTGGCGTCACGGTCATTCTCATTACGCATAAATTGCGCGAGATCATGGACATTACCGATACGGTTTCGGTCTTGCGCCTGGGCAAGATGGTTGCTCACCGAGAGACAGCAAATACATCAATGAGCGAGCTCGCCGAATTGATGGTGGGGCGAAAGCTCGACACGCGAAACTTCCACCGAACAGAAGCCCTGCCTGCTGACACGCCCGCCGGTATTGATGTTAAAAATCTCGGACTGGTTGATCGTTTCGGTGCCACCCGACTAGATAATGTCAGTTTGCAGGTTCGTCGAGGCGAGATACTGGGAATTGCAGGTGTTGCAGGCAACGGACAGAGTAAATTACTTGAAGTGCTTTCAGGTATCACGGCGCCGAGCAGCGGGCAATTTGAAATAAACGGGCAACTTACCAATGCAGAGGTGCAGCTTGATCCCGCCGATATGCGCAGAATAAGTGTGCATCATGTGCCTGAGGATCGTTTGAAGCTAGGTTTGGTTAAAGCATTTTCCGCGGCTGAATCATCTGTACTTGGCTATCAGCGTGATCAGAAATTCAACTGGCGTGGGCTTATGCAGTTCGGCGCCATTCGTAAGGCTTGCGCCGCTCTAATGCAGGGTTTCGATGTGCGCCCCGGCGATCCCAAACTTCGTTCGGCTTCGTTCTCGGGTGGTAATCAGCAGAAATTGATTCTCGCCCGCGAACTTGAGAAGAGGCCAGAGGTTCTTCTTATTGGCCAACCGACACGTGGTGTCGATATTGGTGCCATCGAACTTATTCACGAGAAGATCGTATCGATGCGTGATTCAGGTTGTGCGGTGTTGCTGGTATCGGTTGAATTGGATGAGATCATGGCCTTGTCTGATCGAATCATCGTCATGTTCGAAGGAAGAATTGTCGGTGAGGTAGAGGGTCGTCACGCGAACAAGACTGAGTTGGGTCTTATGATGGCAAATGCACATAAGGATGCGGCTGCATGAGTCTGGCGACGAGTAGCATTCCATTACCGGCGTGGCTTGAGGTGATTGTCATCCCGATCCTGAACATCATTATGGCCTTGTTCTTTGCGGGCTTGATCATGTTGGCGATCGGGGTAAATCCAGTGGAAGCCGTTGGCATCATGATTTTCGGTGCGTTTGGCTATGATGAGGCGATCGGTTATACCTTGTACTACACCACCAATTTCATATTTACCGGTTTGGCTGTAGCGGTTGCTTTTCATGCAAGCCTGTTCAACATAGGCGGGGAAGGGCAAGCTTATATAGGTGGTCTTGGTGTCGGTCTGGTTTTCCTTTTGCTGGATAGATATTTGCCAGCCATCTTGCTGATACCTATCGGCATCATGGCTGCGGGCTTGTTTGGTGCTGCTTGGGCTTTCATTCCGGCCTGGTTACAGGCATATCGCGGTAGCCACATTGTCATCACGACCATCATGTTCAATTTCATTGCTGCTTCTCTGATGGTTTACCTGCTCGTCAACGTCCTGATCAAACCGGGTCAGATGTCTCCCGAGTCGCGCGTTTTCGACGAGTCTGCCTGGTTACCTTTCATGCATGAATTTCTTGCCATCTTTGGTATGGAGGTCACCCGGTCGCCATTGAATCTGTCGCTGTTCTTTGCACTATTGTGTTGTCTGCTGGTTTGGTTGTACATCTGGCGAACCCGCTGGGGTTATGAATTGCGAACCGCGGGTTTTAGTGAGGATGCTGCCGTGTATGCCGGTATTCGCCCAAAGAAAGTTATTGTCAGCGCCATGTGTATCTCGGGTGCATTGGCAGGCTTTGTAGCGGTCAACGAAATCATGGGCGTTCATCATCGCTTGTTGTTGAACTTCACGGCAGGATATGGGTTCACGGGTATCGCTGTTTCACTGATGGGTAGAAACCATCCGGTGGGTATTATCATGGCGAGCTTGTTGTTTGGTGTCTTGTATCAGGGAGGTGCTGAGCTCGCGTTCGAGATTCCCAAGATAACGCGTGAAATGGTTGTGGCAATTCAGGGATTGATCATACTTTTTTCAGGTGCGCTAGCCTTGATGCTGCGCCCCTTTGTGGTGCGTTTGTACCTCAAGTTCAAACCTGTTGATGACGTGGTGCCTGCCTGATGGAATGGACACCCACATTGTTTGCGATTCTGGATGCTACCTTGCGAGTATCAACGCCGTTGATACTCGCAGCGATGGCGGGTTTGTTTTCCGAGCGTTCCGGCATTGTTGATATCAGCCTTGAAGGCAAGATGCTCGCCGCCGCCTTTGCTGCAGGGAGTGTCGCGGCGGTTACCGGTAGTGCCTGGTTGGCCTTGGTCGCCGGCATTCTGGTCAGTATGGCGCTTGGACTGGTTCATGGCTTTGCCTGTATCACCCACCGGGGTAATCAGGTGGTCAGTGGTCTGGCGATCAACATCCTTGCCTCTGGCTTGACGGTGGTGCTGGGCATTGCCTGGTTCAAACAAGGTGGGCAGACGCCATCGCTGGGTAGTGACGCGCGGTTTTTGCCGATAGAACTGCCGTTCGCATCAGCCGCCAGTGAGGTACCGGTGATTGGCCGCTTTTACAGCGATGTTATCAGCGGGCATAATTTTCTCGTGTATGTGGCCTTTGCGGCCGTGTTCGCGACCTGGTGGATTGTCTATCGAACACGTTTCGGTCTGCGTCTGCGCGCGGTGGGTGAAAACCCGCTTGCGGTCGATACGGCTGGTCTGTCTGTCAGTGGGATTCGCTATGCGTCGGTCGCTATTTGTGGGGGGCTTGTGGGCATCGCTGGCGCCTATCTCTCAACCGCCCAGAACGCTGCCTTTGTCCGCGAGATGACCGCGGGTCAAGGCTACATTGCCCTGGCTGCCTTGATCTTCGGTAAATGGCGCCCGTTGCCAGCCTTGCTTGCCTGCTTGATGTTCGGTTTTCTGGATGCCGTCGCCATTCGCCTCCAAGGCGTAAAAATTCCCGGCATCGGCGAAGTCCCCGTGCAAGCCATCCAGGCCCTGCCATACATCCTGACCGTCGTTCTCCTGGCCGGCTTCATCGGCAAAGCCATCGCCCCCAAAGCCGTCGGCGTCCCCTACCTGAAAGAGCGGTAAGTTGTGGGGTCGGACCACAGTAAGCTGTTGATTTGATTCGTTTATCAGTCAAAAGTACGTGCACTTTGAGTCTTGAACTGCGGTTTATAATCGTGATTTGTCCGCTTTAGTTATCGCGACTGTGGCATTCAATCTCTAGGTGCTTGGTGCTGTCCTTGAGCCTTGTAACGGCCTGACAATTACGGTTTTGAGGGGTCGGATAGTCGTTCTAAAAAGAAAAAGCGACTCAAATTCATTGGTATTAATAATCAAATTAAATACTTACCGTGGTCCGACCCGTTAAACTTCTTCTTTTGGTTTTTGTTGTCGGGTAAATGAACAAAATATTGCTGGATTTGCCTGTTGGGGAGCGTGTTGGGATTGCGTTCTCGGGCGGTCTTGATACATCGGCAGCTATTGCCTGGATGCGGCAACGGGGCTCGGTGCCCTATGCCTATACGGCCGATCTGGGACAGCCGGATGAGGATGACTTTGATGACATCTCGCGGCGCGCCAAGGCTTATGGTGCCGAAGAGTCACGTGTGGTTGATTGTAAGGACGTGTTGGTCAATGAAGGCCTGGTTGCCATCATGTGCGGCGCTTTTCATATCGAGAGCGGTGGCAAGAAGTACTACAACACGACGCCTCTTGGCCGTGCGGTTACCGGCACCATTCTCGTCAAAGCGATGCAGGCGGATGACGTGCACATCTGGGGTGATGGATCGACGTACAAAGGCAATGACATCGAGCGCTTCTATCGCTATGGCTTGATGACAAACGCAAACCTGCGCATCTACAAACCATGGCTCGACAGAACCTTCGTCAAGGAACTTGGCGGCCGGGCCGAGATGAGTGAGTTTCTTGTCAATAACGGCTTCGAATATCGCGCCAGTAAAGAAAAGGCCTATTCGACAGATGCAAATATTCTTGGAGCAACACACGAAGCCAAGGATCTCGAGTTTCTTGATCGAGGCATGCATATAGTCGAACCGATCATGGGTGTGAAATTCTGGGACTCGACGGTATCAATCGAAACGGAGCAGGTAAGCATCACCTTCTCTGAGGGTATGCCGACGGCAATAAATGGCAAGATCTTTGACGATAAAGTTGCCTTGTTTCATCATGCGAATGAAATCGGAGGACGCCACGGTCTTGGCATGTGTGATCAGATCGAGAACCGGATTATCGAGGCCAAGAGCCGTGGCATATACGAAGCACCCGGTATGGCGTTACTGCATATCGCCTACGAACGTTTACTTAATGGAATTCATAACGAAGATACGCTGGACAATTATCGAATGCTGGGTCGGCGTCTGGGTAAACTGCTTTACCAAGGGCGCTGGTTCGATTCGCAATCTTTGATGCTGCGTGACTCCCTGCAGAAATGGATTGGCAGTAGTGTTAACGGGACGGTTACTTTAGAACTGCGACGCGGTGATGATTATTCAATACTGAACACAGAAAGCGATAACCTGACCTATGTTCCGGAAAATCTGTCCATGGAAGTGGTCGAAGACGAGGCTTTCAGTCCATTGGACCGTATTGGTCAACTATCGTTACGAAATCTGGATATCGACGATTCGCGAAACAAGCTCAAGAGCTATGTGTCGCAAGGTATCTTGCCTTCGAGCGAAACCATGAAACAGTTGATTGATGAGTCCGAGTGAGTAGCTGCACTCGCAAGGCTCGACACGATGACTGACGGCTCGACGCTTGATGTTGATGAAATTATCCGGGATATCCCGGATAAAGCGTTCCCGTTAGTAACGGATTACCGATCCCTGTTTAGCAATGACATACCCCTGCTCGATGTCAGAGCGCCAGTTGAGTTTCGCAAGGGTGCATTTCCAGCCAGTGTAAACCTGCCATTGATGAGCGATGAAGAACGCCATCAAGTCGGTATCCGTTACAAGCAGGCAGGACAAGATAAAGCTATCGAACTAGGAGCTGGTTTGATCAATGATGATCAGCGGCAGATCCGCGTTGAAGCTTGGGCGCGATTTGTGGCTGAAAATCCGCATGGTGCTCTCTATTGCTTTCGTGGCGGACTTCGTTCTCGCATTGTTCAAGCCTGGCTAAAAGATGCGGGTATCGAATACCCGGTAATTCAAGGTGGTTACAAAGCGTTACGACAATACCTCATTACGAGTCTGACCGAGCTGGTTGAGAAACTGGACTTTGTTCTGATCGGAGGGCGCACAGGCACAGGCAAAACAAAATTGCTTTCTGCGTTTGAAGGAGGGGTAGTGGATCTTGAATACCACGCTCGACACCGTGGTTCGAGTTTTGGCAAGATGACGATTTCCCAACCAAGCAATATCGACTTCGAAAACACGCTGACCATAGAATTGCTCAAGCTTGATTTAGCCGGCGTAAAAACGATATACCTGGAAGATGAAGCCCGGATGATCGGTCGGGCATGCATACCTGAACCGCTACGCAATGCCATGGTTGCCGCTCCTATTTATCAGTTGGAGACAAGCATGCCTGAGCGTGTACAGAACTGTATCGATGATTATGTTGTCGATCTTTGTTCTCGATACCGTGAACAACATGGAGAGAAAGATGGCTTTGAGGCTTATAAGCTTCACCATCTTGACAGCCTCGATCGGATTCGTAAGAGACTTGGCGGTGAAAGACACTCACTAGCGACCAAGCTGCTGCAAGCGGCGCTTGATGAGCATGGCTCAACTGGCGAGACTATTCAGTACGTCGAATTCATCGAATTACTGCTGAAAGATTATTACGATCCCATGTACGACTATCAGCTATCCAAAAAACAGAATCGTATTGTATTCAGCGGTGATTCTGCAGCCATCATTAAAAAAGTCAGTTCATGAACACAGCTCCTGTCGTTCGCGATGTCGTATTGGTTGGTGGAGGCCATAGTCATGTGTTGCTGATTCGACGATGGGCGATGCAGCCAATGGCGGGAGTTCGTTTGACCTTGGTATCAAACAGCTTTGAGTCCCCGTACTCGGGCATGTTGCCCGGTCTTATTGCTGGCCATTACAGTGTTGACGAAGTACATGTTGATCTGTTGCGCCTGTGCAACTGGGCTGGTGTTCGGTTCATCGAATCTACAATGTCATCGATTGATATGGATGCTCAGGAAATTCACCTTGATGGACGCCCGAATCTGGGGTTCGATGTGTTGTCGCTTGATACAGGTTCTACACCTGATGTGTCAGTGCCTGGTGCGCTTGAGAACGTAACCCCTGTGAAGCCTGTCTACAATTTTTTTGCGCGCTGGCAATCGATACTGGATCGATTGCGGGAGCAGAGTGATATGTCTGTAAGGATCGGAGTTGTTGGGTCTGGGGCAGGTGGTTTTGAATTGATGCAAGCGATTCTTCATGTGCTGCCAACCGGGTCTTGCCAGTGTCACTGGTTTTTACGCGATGAACAGGCGATGAGCTCTCGCCCGGTCAAGGTTCGTCAGCTTGCCGAAGCTGCAGCCAAAAAGGCAGGCGCTGTCATCCACAAAAAATTCGATGTGGTTCGTGTCGAACGGAATCGGGTTATGTCAGCGGATGGACGCGAGCAGGAGCTCGACGAAATCCTGTGGTGTACCGCAGCTACTGGTCCCTCTTGGCCGCAGCGATCGGGCCTTGCCGTCGATGACCGAGGGTTCGTTGCAACCAATGAATACCTTCAAAGTCTCTCGCACCCAAACGTGTTTGCGACAGGTGATATCGGCACGCAACAATCGACACCCAGTACGAAGGCGGGTGTGTTTGCGGTAAGACAAGCGCCTTATCTCTTCGACAATATACGTCGCCTTCTACTGGAACAACCTTTAAAGAAATATCGGCCACAAAAAGACTTTCTTAGTCTTATGGCGGTCGGGCCAAAACGTGCTATTGCGAGTCGTGGTCCGTTTGCTATCGAGGCTGACTGGGTGTGGCGATGGAAGGATCATATCGATCGCAAGTTCATGAAGCAATTTATCGACTTGCCAGACATGTCTTTGCGAAAGAGTTACCTGAAAACGCCAGAGAAACTCAAGACGGAGACCATGCATTGTCGTGGATGTGGGTCAAAGGTTGGAGGCACTATTCTCGACTCAGTGCTTTCAGGAGACGGCATGCCGCGCATGAGCGAAAGTATGTCGCCAGCTGCCGACGTAGCGGTGATCGAGCCGATGACTACTCGTTGGATTCAATCCATTGACCAGATCAATGCTGTGATTGACGATCCTTACTTATTAGGAAAAATTGCAACACTCCATGCTTTGAGTGATGTTACTACGATGCCTTCGGTCCCGCATTCTGCGCTACTGGTCGCAACACTTCCTCAGGCTGTTGAGAAGATCGCTAAGCGTGATTTGACCCTGTTGATGAAAGGTGTATCAGAAGTTTTGAGTACTGAATCAATGCAGTTACTGGGTGGACACACCGCACAGGGTGCGGAACTGTCGCTTGGGGTTGTGGTAAACGCCACCTTGTCGGACGAGGCGTTACCAATCAATGAAGTAAGATCTCAAGTGCGCAGTGGCCAACAATTGATCTTGACGCAGGCGTTGGGGATTGGAACCTTGTTCCGAGGATTGATGGAAGCGCGCACCAAGGGCAGGGATGTGAACACAGCGATACAGGCGATGTTGACTAACAATCGACCGGCTAGTGAAATATTACGAGAAAGCGGTGCATTAGCGATGACAGACGTCACAGGTTTCGGCTTGCTCGGTCACCTTCAACGATTGCTACAGGGTCTTGAGTCAGGGGCAGAAATCAGCGTTGAGTCGATACCGATTTTGAGTGGAGCTTTCGATCTAGCCAAACAAGGTGTCAGAAGCTCATTGTGGCCACAGAACAAACAGTTACTGGAAAATTTTACGATACAGGCCGATATTGATGAAGTTCAACTGTCCTTGCTTTGCGATCCGCAAACTGGTGGTGGATTGTTAGCAATAGTCCCATATGACAATGCCGAGTCCTGTTTGAGCAGACTTATCGCTGATGGGTATTCAGATGCTGCAATCATTGGATCGATTGCTGACTCCGGTTTGTCGATACATTGATTGTCGACGCCGGACTTTTGATAGCTTGGCGTTCTATACGATGGTCGACAGGAGGCCTGCGATCAATGACAAGACCGCTCCTGTCGTCAAAATTAGTCGAAGACGACCGAACCAGTTAGGCATTTTCTTTACCTTGACGGCTTCGTTATCCATTGCATACTGAAACAATAACCCGGCAACAAGCACCAAGAGCATATAGCGAGATGGAAGAAGCAATGCGGGCCAGGCGATAAGACTTGGCACTACGCTCCACATTAAAGGGGCCCATTTCTGTACCTGTGCCTTGTTATTTAAAACCAGTCCCCAGCGAATGCCGCCCAGAAAGCTCAAGATCACCGCTCCGTAGGCTCCGAGTGACAACAGACCCGTTGCAGAGGACTTCACGTCGGCACTGAAACTCAGATAAGCGCTGATGAAAAACGGCAGAAGGCCTGCTAGTCCAAGTACCAGTGCTGGTGTTGGAATACGCTGTCGGGATTTCGCCATCGGATAACTCGCGTCAGAGGGAAATTGAGAATTGTAGATGATCCGGGCTGCACGCAGGAATTCCGATGCCGATTGCTAACAGGTATGTTCGTGCCCATATACCGTGAACGGGTGATTTTCATGATTGCCTGAACGCATTCTCGATGTGTTGGGAATAAAAAGGTTAGCTCTGTCGATTTTTCCGTTTTGACGTCATAATGGGGCTACCCTGAATATCCCATCGAATGATGGCGAATGCTGCCAAGCGACTACTACCTAGCCAATTTCAACCATCTGGTGGATTTTGTTGATTCGACGTATCGAGAGCTACTCGATGACGAGGAGCGGGCTTGGTTGCAACGATTGCGTAAATTGCCCAAATCTGCCCAGCAACTGTATGTTCGTTTGCTTGGTCGAAAGGCCACATTGTTTCGTGTAAGTCGGCTTTCTTATCCTGAAATTGAATCGATTCCAATAGCTGTGAATCACTTGGTTGAGGTCGGTCTGGGTTCGGACGGCGCGGGTGATGAACTATCGACAATCCTGCGATCATTTACCAAACCGGAGTTGATCAATCGGCTTGAACTTGACGACGTGTCGAAATTGTCCCGGGTTGAATTGACTGATCACATAGAATCGGCGGACCATGCAACCCGCCTACGTTATGTTGATCGTTTGGAAAAGTCGGATTCCTGGATCAGGGTAAATGGACATCATCATTTCGCGTTGTTCAGCTTGTGTTTCTTTGGCAACTTGTATCAGGACAGTAGCGAGTTCGTACGTCGAGATCTAGGAACGCTTCGGTACGAGGACTATGTGATCAATGAGAGTCAACGCCCGTTCACATCGAGAAGGCAGCTAGAGTCCCATTTTCGATACTTCGAATGCGATGCAATTTCTCGGTCTATAGATTTCGATGATAAATCTGCTTTATTAAAGCTCTCCGATCAATTACCGCAACGTTGGCCGAAAGATCATCATCTTGACAGGCGAATAGATCGATTACGAAATCGTATTGCCCGTCAACTTGAGCGTTTGGGGGAGTATCGCGAGGCATTGGCGCTCTACAAGGAATCGCTTAACCCGCCTGGTCGTGAACGGGCAGCACGTTTGCTGTATAAATTGGAGGAGCATGTACATGCCAGAGATGTGTTGGCGAGAATTATTGCAGAGCCGCGAGGTGAGGCGGAGCTTCAATTTGCTCAACAATTTTCAGTAAAAATTGGTGTTTCACAGAGCAAGCGAGAAAAGCCGTTCAAGCCGCAAATCACAAAGCTTGCGCTGAAAGAAAGCGAAGCTCGTGTCGAGATAGCTGCTAAAGAATTTTTCTCGCAGTTTGGCGATTGCTACTATGTCGAAAACAACCTTATTGACGGTGTTTTGGGTTTGTTTATCTGGGATATCATCTTTGCCAATGTTTCCGGTGCTTTTTTTAACCCTTTTCAAAGTGCCCCAAGTGATTTTTACCATCAGGAATTCGTGGAAAAACGCCAAGTCTTGTTAGACAAGCGTATGCAAGATATCAATGATCCGGTTCGATTCGCCGCCACCGTAAGGGAAGTTTATAAAACCCGTTATGGCATCGCCAATCCCTTGGTTCGTTGGCACAAACTACCGGAGCAATTGCTCTCAAAAGCGCTTCTACGAATTCCAGTGGAACACTGGAAATCCTTATTCTTGCGCTTACTTATGGATTTACGTGAAAATTCGTCTGGGTTGCCGGACTTGATCTTGTTTCCTGCAGATGGACATTATGAGCTGATTGAAATCAAAGGTCCGGGTGATGCAATACAAAAAAACCAACGTCGTTGGATGCGCTATTTTTCCGAACATGATATTCCGTGTCGAGTAGTGAATATTCGCTGGATACAACCGGCGCTGGCGCGAGACCCGATAAACCTGGAAACGGATGTCTAATATCCCGATTAAATTGTCTGTCTCTACGCTTGCCGACTTTTCCTGTCGATCGGGGGATCTGGGAGGCGTAAGCGTAGTTGGACCGTCAGCGACGGAAGGCATGCGGGCCCATCAGCGCGTACAAAAATTAGCGACCATCGATCCCGGTATTGAGTCTGAAGTCAGCTTGTCGGCAATGTTCGAGATTGGTGCTCGAACGATAAGCCTGAGCGGTCGTCTTGACTTGCTTGATACGGAGAAATTGACGGTCACTGAAATAAAGTCGACCTATGTACCTTGCGCCGAACTCAGCTCTGCACAAATCGAACGACATTGGTCACAAATTAGTTTGTACGGCGCATTACTGGCGCTGCAACAGAACCTTGAGATTGATGCGACGGTAACACTAGAGTTGATTTTGGTGAACATCCGTGCGAATACACAGGAAAGAATGACACGGGTTCTATCTGTATCCGAACTGACCGAGTTTACCGAAAAAGCGCTCAGTCAATATCTTCAATGGGTCTTGTTGATTGAGGCACGAGATCAAAAAATGCAGTTCTCGGCAACCTCGCTTGCTTTCCCGTTCATTGAATTTCGGGATGGGCAGCGTGATATGTCAGCGGCAACCTACAGAGCTGCACGCGACAAATATTCGTTACTTTGCGAAGCACCTACAGGAATTGGAAAAACGATTAGTGCGCTCTTTCCGATCGTGAAGCTGCTTGGTGAAAAACAATTCTCGCAGGCGGTGTACCTGACTGCAAAAATTTCAGGCCAGCAATCGGCGTTCAATACCATAAGTGTACTGCAAGAACACGGTTTGTCGATTTCAGTAATCAGTATTCGATCGAAACAAACCACGTGCTTTTGTTCAAACGGACGTTGTGAGCGCGATGATGCTGGAATTTGCCCAATGACGTTGGGATTTTTCGATCGTCTGCCGGATGCTCGTAAAGAACTGCTCGGCTGTGGGGTGATCAGCGCTGAACAACTGGACGATATTGCCTGGAATCATCAATTGTGCCCATTCGAGCTCGCCTTACAGATGTTGCCATGGATGCATGTGGTTATTGCAGATTACAACTACGTGTTTGATCCACTGGTGCGTCTGCCGCATTTCTCTGAAGCGCGACGCGATACTGTGTTGTTGATTGACGAGGCTCACAATCTGCTTGATCGATCTCGTTCTATGTTTTCCGCCAGTCTTGAACGAATCGCATGTATTGACGAGATTGACCGGTCGAGTCTCCGGCATATGAATGTGGCACGACAACTCGCGAAGCTGGAGAAAGGGCTGCTACGTATGGCTCCACCAGACAAGGCCATCGATGTAAAAGACACTGCTCCAGTTGGGATACTTCGCGCCGCTGCCAAAGTAGTGGAGGTGATAATTGATGGGTTCGGAAAATCTCCTGCCATCACAGAATCGCAATCGAATATGTTTCGTACCTTGTGTCGAATTGTGGCGATTGGTGAATTGTTTGGCGATGAGCATCGGGCGGTGACGAGACAATTTCAACAAGGTCGGAAAAAGCAGGTTCAGCTGATACTCAAGTGCCTTGATGCATCAACTGCTTTGTCACATCAGTACAAGCGATTTCGTTCGGTGATCATGTTCTCGGCAACGCTGCGACCAGAATATTTTTATCGCGATGTACTTGGGTTGCCAAGTGATACCAAACAGATACAGATAGATTCACCGTACGACTCAGAGAATGCCTTACATTGCTTGGTGCCATGGATCAATACACGGTATAAACGGCGAGAGAAATCAGCTCCTGATCTTGTACGCGTTATATATGAGGTGATCAAGGCAAAGGAAGGAAATTATCTGGTTTTTTTTCCTTCCTTCAGTTATCTGAATCAGATACAGCAGCTCTTCGATTCATGCTATCCATCTATCGAAACCTGGGTACAGTCGAGTCTCACGGATCCTGATGAATTGAACGAGCAGTTGCGTCGTCTGGATACACCAGGGCATCGAGTGGGTTTCGCGATACTAGGCGGAAAGTACGGTGAAGGTGTCGACTATCCAGGCGACAAATTGATTGGAGCCCTCGTTGTAGGAGTTGGACTTCCTGGATTCGATGAGGAACAAGCACTAATCCAGGATCATTTCGAGAAACGCGGTTTCGATGGTTACGATTTTACCTACCGCTATCCAGGGGTCACCCGCGTATTACAAACCGCTGGTAGAGTCATTCGTAGTGAATCGGATAAAGGGGTCATCATTTTAATTGATGACAGGTTTCGTGATCGTTTCTATCAGAATATTTTCCCGGAGCATTGGAAAATGAATCGACTGACAGATATCGCGGAACTCGAGCACCACCTAAAATCGTTTTGGGATGTCCCATAAAGAGAAGCCCAGCTCCATTCAAGAAACCGGGCTTCTGATATTTCGCGCATCGGCGGATGCGCAAAAGGGCGGTACTAAGAGCGCTTACGAGTTGTTCGCTTGGCGACCGGCTTACGCTTGGCAGTTGTCTTGCGGGCAGGCTTCTTGGCAACCGGCTTACGCTTGGCGGTTGTCTTGCGAACTGGCTTCTTGGCAGCAGGCTTACGCTTGGC
>CAYULV010000004.1:0-1777 GCA_964445655.1 uncultured Granulosicoccaceae bacterium
ATGCAGTTTTCATGAAGCGTGCACTCGGAAGTTCCAGCCCGGGCCGTCAACCACGTTCAGAGGGCGATTGCTACTCATTACGAGAGGATGGCGCCTGCTACCTGAATACCGCGTCTTTGCCAACGTCGATGAGCGAGATCTTCGGCTGATGCCTTTGATATGCGGACGCCTCGGGAATCGCCGAATGTCCAATGGCAGAAACAAAAAGCCCCCATGACGGTCTATGTGTCCGATAATTAAGCTTTAGAGCTTAATCTGCAATCATTTGATCGGTTGATTCGTTGGGGTTGTATGGGAAAGAAAAACAAGCGTAAGGCCAAGGCTAGTAAATCTAGCCCTAAAACTAACAACGCTAGCGCCAGCCCCGTGGCAGCGCGGCGACCGATAAGCCGACGTAAGATGCTTGGGCTGTTGCTGGGCGTGCCGCTCGTCGGTGTCGCCGGAGTGGGTGTGCATCGTCATGATGTGAAAAAACGGGCCCTGCATGATTTGAGCGCGTTGGGTAATGGAAGCCCCGCCATCGTGCAGATTCATGATCCTAGTTGCAGACTGTGCCGCCGGTTGATGGCTAATACCAAGAAAGCGCTTGGCGAACGTGACGATATCACTTACCGAATAGCCGATATCACGAAAACCAAAGGGCGCGAATTTCAGGAGCGATACGGTGTGCCGCATGTCACCTTGTTGCTGTTCAACGCAAAAGGGCGCCATGTGCATACGGTTCAAGGGGTCACCCCAGCCGAAGAGCTTGTCGAGCATTTTCGACGGCACCTGCCACGCGTCGGTACTTGATAGACGATGCGGTTTGAGTACCTCGGCGACATAGTTGAAGATGAACTGGTCACGCTAGGGATGCAGGTATTGCGTTTCTTTGATTTTTACATTCAGTCCGCCTTTCGATCGAATTACTGATCTGACTAGGGTTTTTGTCGGGTCAGTAATGCCGGTTTTGCCAAGCGAGCGCTAAGGCACGTGGAATTTGTGCGTGTAGATCTGCGTTTGGATCAAGCATTCCAATATCTTTTATCGGTCACACTTGGGTCGTTGATCCAGGCTTAGCAAGCGCTGTCATGAGCACTGCCACTCGCGGTAGGCGAGCGCCGGCGCAGAGTGAAAAAGAGGCCGAATGATGGCAGATAGTTCGTTTTCGGTCATTACCCTTTAAACTCACGGTTTAACCACCAGAAATAGCCTTTTAAGGGCTGAATTTCGCCGTTTCAGATCTGTTATTCACGTGAAATCAACCAGTTATCGTGGTCCGACCCGATTGGAGATTCGTTATCCGGCGGATTTGCCGGTGGTGGAGCGGCGTGAGGCCATCCTGTCGGCGCTTGAGGCGCATCAGGTGATCATCGTGTGTGGCGAGACCGGGTCGGGTAAGACCACGCAGTTGCCGAAGATTTGTCTTGAGGCTGGTCGTGGCGTCAAGGGCTTTATTGGACATACCCAGCCCAGGCGGATTGCCGCGCGCAGTGTGGCGGCGCGGATTGCGAGTGAGTTGGACAGCAAGGTTGGTGAGGCGGTTGGTTTCAAGATTCGCTTTACTGATCAAGTGTCTGAGCAAACGTCGATAAAGCTGATGACCGACGGAATCCTGTTGGCCGAGATTCAACGTGACCCTCTACTCAAGCAATATGACACTCTCATCATCGATGAAGCGCACGAGCGTTCACTCAATATAGATTTCTTGCTTGGTTACTTGAAACAGGTTCTGCGCAAACGACGTGACCTGAAAGTCATTATCACCTCGGCGACAATCGACCCCGAGCGCTTCTCC
>CAYULV010000004.1:1877-3722 GCA_964445655.1 uncultured Granulosicoccaceae bacterium
ACGTGACCTGAAAGTCATTATCACCTCGGCGACAATCGACCCCGAGCGCTTCTCCCAACATTTTGATAAAGCTCCCATAATCCATGCGGAAGGGCGAACCTATCCCGTTGAATTGCGTTATCGCGAGCCGGAAGAAAATTCCGACTCACTTGATGACATTGATTTACCGAACGCGGTTCTCGCGGCAGCCGAAGAACTGCTAAAAGAACGTCAACACGACATACTGGTGTTTCTCAGTGGTGAACGGGAAATTCGTGAGATCAGTGATCTTCTATCTAAAGAAGGTTCGCACAATCGCGTTTTTCGCGGTGTTGATATCGTGCCACTGTACTCGCGCCTGTCAAATGCGGAACAGAATCGCATCTTCCAGAAACATAGCGCACCCCGTATTGTATTGGCAACGAATGTGGCAGAAACTTCGTTAACCGTACCTGGAATCCGTGCCGTTATTGATCCGGGCTATGCACGAACATCACGCTACAGCGTCCGAAGCAAAGTACAACGATTGCCGATAGAAAAGGTTTCTCAGGCATCTGCAAACCAGCGCATGGGGCGTTGTGGTCGCGAAGCACCAGGTGTTTGTATCCGTCTGTACTCAGAAGAGGACTTCTTGAGCCGACGAGAATTTACTCAACCAGAGATTCTTCGTACCAACCTGGCCGCAGTCATCCTGCAAATGGCCTCAATGCGCCTTGGCACAGTTGATCAGTTTCCGTTTGTCGAATCACCGGAGTCTCGTTTTGTTAATGACGGTTATCGCACCTTGCAGGAGCTTGGTGCGCTGAATGACAAGCGCCAGCTAACCGATATCGGTAAGCGTTTGGCTCGTTTGCCGATAGATCCGCGTCTTGGCCGGATGTTGTTGGCTGCCGCTGACGAAGGTTGTGTGAATGACGTGTTGACTATTGTCAGTGCGCTATCAGTACAAGACCCTCGTGACCGACCATTTGAAAAGCGCGAAGCTTCTGATGAAATGCACGCGGAGTTTAATGTCGAGACGTCAGATTTTCTAGCGTGGTTGAATCTCTGGAATTTTGTCACGGTACAAAAGAAGCAGTTGTCGAACTCGCAGTTTCGAAAGATGTGCAAGCAGCGTTTCCTCTCACCGCTTCGTATCATCGAGTGGATGGACGTTCGTCGACAGCTGACAAGAATGTGCAAAAGCTTGAAATTACCGTTGGCGACAGCAGAAGCAAAGCCAGAGGCGGTACACCGAGCACTACTCGCAGGCTTGCTGTCGCACGTTGCGGTCAAAACCGACAAGCATGATTACCTCGCCACACGTAATCGTCATTTGCATATTTTTCCTGGCAGTGGTTTGTTCAAGAAAGGTCCAAAATGGATCATGGCAGCGGAGATCGCTGAAACCAGCAGGCTTTATGCGCGTCAGGTCGCTGGAATCAATCCTGATTGGATCGAGCAAATGGCCGAACATCTTTTGCATTACAGTTATCGGGATGCTCACTGGCAAGCCAAACAGGGTACGGTTGCAGCGTGGGCACAGTCGACGCTGTATGGCCTCATCATCAATCCAAAGAAGCGCGTCAACTATGGCCCCATCAACCCGGCGGAGTCTCGGCAAATATTCATTCGTGATGCTCTGGTCGGTGGTGCTTTGCGAACCAAAGGTGACTTTCATCGCTTTAATCAGGAGTTGCTTGACGAAGTTGCCAGTCTTGAAGAGAAGTCGCGTCGACGAGATATCGTTGTCGACCCAGAGGAGCTCGTTAGATTTTATGACGCGTTGATACCTCAGGAAATTCACACAGCTAAAAGCTTTGAGACCTGGCGACAAACCTATGAAACGGACTATCCACGTGGCTTGTATTTCGCACGCGAGCAGTT
>CAYULV010000004.1:3822-4992 GCA_964445655.1 uncultured Granulosicoccaceae bacterium
CCTGATTATGCTGATGCTTGCGTCGCGGCGATGTCGCCAGAGGAAGGAAGCCTGCTCCAATCCTTAAGTAAACATCTGAAACGTATGACAGGTGTTGAAGTGGAGCGTTCGATGTGGGAGCTATCGAGCTTGCCAAAGCATCTGCTGATGCGGTTTGAAGTTATTGACGATAAGGGCAAGATCCTTAAGGCAGGGCGGCAGCTCGAAACACTGCAAAAATCCTATGTTGGTGAAGTCGAGGAAACGCTACTCCGATTCAGTGACAACAGTATTGAGAAAGAAAGTGTCTCAAGCTGGAATTTCGGTGATCTTCCCGAGTGTGTTGATATTGAAAAACCTGGAATCACCATGCAAGGTTTTCCCGCCTTGCAGGCCAATAATAAGGGTGTCGGTATCAAGCTCTTTGCGACACGCTCCGCGGCCTTAAAAGCAATGCCCGTAGGGGTGCGCGCCCTGTACGCTCAAGTTTTGCGGGATGAGATCAAATACCTGCAACGAAAATTGCCCAATATTGATGTGTTGAGCTTGCGCTACACGCCGTTTGGTAACAAGCAGCAATTGATCGCCGATATTATCGATGCGGCGATAGACGAGACCTTTGTTCTGCCCTATGAACTTCCACGAAGTCATGATGCTTTTACACATGCATTGAATACCTCGCGTGAGCATTTGGTGCCTAATGCGACTCTGTTTTGTCAGACATTGGAGCAAGTGTTCGAGCACTACCGTGTGGTTGCAAAACGTCTGGATGGATCGCTCGCCTTGAGCTGGATAGAGGCAGCAGCCGATTTGAAAGATCAGATGAATGCCTTGATCTATCAGGGTTTCGTAACGCAGACTGGGTTGGATCGTTTGAAGCGCTTGCCGGTTTATTTTCAGGCGATGGGAAAGCGTCTCGATGGTATTGATCAAGCGCCGGATAAGGACCGTCGCCGTCGCGCCGAGTTGTTACCGGTCTGGGAACGTTTTAAAGACTTGCCAAAGTACCGTGAGGACGAACCGGATCATGAATTGAAATGGCAGGCGCTGCGCTGGTCCTTCGAGGAGCTTAGAATTTCCCTGTTTGCACAAGATCTTGGTACCGTTGAAAAAGTGTCTGTCTCCAGGCTAGAGAATCGCGTCGCCGATTTGTCCTGATCTGTCTACTCAAAACGGTGTAAGTGATTTCAA
>CAYULV010000004.1:5092-15456 GCA_964445655.1 uncultured Granulosicoccaceae bacterium
AGACGAACCGATTGTCTGAATGGCAATACCGAATCTTGTTCTCCATGTAACAAGAACAAGGGCGGCATTCTCTGGTTGTTGGCAATTCTTTGAGTGACTTCTTGGGGAAAACTGTTTTGCTGCAGCAGCTCATTTGTCACGGGGATGGATTCGAGCTCCTGACCGATAACCGATTCCAGAATGCGTGTGCCAGAGCCGCTGACATGCCGACCGGTTTGGAGGCCTTCGAGAAAATCAGGGAAGTCCGTGGGTGCATAGAATAAAGCAGCTCGTTCGATCAGATCGCTTCTGCGCACAGCTAACATGGCACCGAGATGTCCACCGGCGGATTGTCCAAACAAACTCACTCTTCCATGTGCGCCATAACGTTCCTGATTCTCAACAACCCAATCGAGTGCGTCGTTTGCGTCATCAACGATGTCTGTAAACAACGCTTGTTGACATTCAATATTGCCTTCACGCTCACCTAGCAATCTATAAAACGGCGCGAAGACGACAAAACCGCGGGAGACAAACTGAGTCGCCATCGTCTCAACGCCAAAAAAGCCTGACGATCTATGCTGCCAACTTCCACCGTGGAAGGCGAGTATCGGTCTGAGTTGCCGGTTCGGATCATCCCCCGGTAGGGCGCTGTATACACGCATTTCGAGTTGACATAGTCCTGCTGCAGTTTGAACCTCTTTGTACTTCACACGCTGTATGAAGGGCTGTTCAAGCCCAGTTAAAGAAGCTGCACCAATATCGAACTGATTGCCTGGAGAGAATTGCCAGCTCATGAGCTGCTCAGGCTTGGATGCGGCGTTACCGAGCCTTCTTGTGTCCAATGCAACAGTGCAGTAATCAACCGCAGTAACTGGATCTACCTGTACTGGACGCTGGCATTGCTCATCGAGATAGAGCGAGTGCGAACGTCCGGCTGCCTGTTCAGTATCAATGCTCTCAGCCAGGGAACAAGACCCCTCCGCTGTTGTATACAAAGGTGCGTGCGGCAGATCGATTTGTAGAATACTGCTCGCTTGACACGCTGCAGTGTCGCTAACAATGTCGTCCAACCACTCGCTATCGCCAGAGATGATCGCAGCTATAAGTTCAGAACGTCGGGTTTGTGTATACGCAATTGACAGGCTGAAATCAGCGTTAGGTCTGAGAAGGTCGTAAAGCGCGTCAATTTGCGGATCATCTGCTGCAGGTAGTTCGATTATCAGGCTGTCACCATCCTCGCTTAATTCGCTGAGCTGGCGTTGCAGTGACTCTTCAACGTCGGCGACCGCGGCAGCTATTCGTTCATCGGTCAAGTTGTCGCTTATCTCATCTTCGAGATAATTTTCCAGCACTCTGCGAAAAATCGTATCGTCAACATCGACATTTACCGACCATGAATTCAAACCGCCAACAACAGTTACTTCGGGTCGTAACTCAAATGTGTTTCCGAGTTCGTCAAATACAGGATTTAATTCAAGGCTGATGGTAAGACCCAACTCAAAAGGGCCTGCTGCACTAAACGAGAACCTGTCGCTACCAATCTCTATGCAATCACCAACGCGAAAGCCGAAAATTTGATTCGCACTACCTTCGACGCTAAGTTCAGCGTTCAGATTCAGTGACAGGACCAAGGGCTCATGCAGCGTTCTGATATCGGCAGAAAGAAAGGAGGAATCGTCGATAACCGCGCTTATATGTACATCGTCGACATCGACCGGATTACAACCGTCGTTTATGCGGGATGCAGGGATCGTGTCGGTGTAAACCAAGGTCCCGGTACCTAGACCGATACCTGCTGACTCGAGAGCATCCCGGATTTGGGAATTGACAATTTGTTGTAAAAATTCAGTTGGGGTGGTGCTTGACGTCACCGCGTCGCGCAGATTCTGCGGAGTAATGACAATGGATTCGCTGACCGCTGAAGTGCTCGTCAGTAGCAGCAAAATCAGTGATTGGAATGGCAAAGATAACTTGAATTGCTGAAATATTTTCATGGACCTGTTTGTGGCTACCGCTTAGCCAATATCAACTTGCCAAAGTCTACGGTTTTTGCGCGAGCAAGACCGTTGCGAGCAGCAGGGTGGCGGTTTCGTCATTATCCGGTTTTGCTCGTTTTGCCTGAATCCAGTAGTTCCTCGCCGACTTTTAGTGCTGATCTTGTCCGCGGTTGTCGTGCTAAAAACCGGGCCGTAAGCCGATGTGACTGAGGTCGAGCTTCATTTTTTGCCGCTTCCCGCTGTCAAGCTTACGTCATCAGGCTCATGAGGCCTGTCGACCCAGTGGGACACATCGGGAAGGCCTTGCGAGTCCAGATTTCCCAACTAGACTCATGTTAGAAAAATGACACCTGTGTGAGGTACCCATGAAAAAAACGCTTGCAAGCATCGTTCTGCTGCTGGGCACAATCGGCGCGGCGGAAGCGAGTGGGCTTGATCTGGCGTTGAGCAATGAGACAGCAAACCTGTCTCTTCTGTTGAATCCCTACCCTCTAACAGGTGGTGGCGGTTCTGAGCTCGCGGTTGGTGGGTTTATTAGTGAAGCCGGTGATAACATTTTGCATGCAACCTTGATGGCACGCGGTTACCGTCAATCGGCGACCTCGCAGTACAACCTGGCTGCTGGTGTTAAAGCCTTGGGTGGCCAGGTCGAGGTAGATGAAAATAATGTACTCCCTGATGAAGACGATGAAACGGTAGGGGCCTTGGCGCTTGGAATGCAGGCGGGTTTACTTCTAGCTTCGTCGAAATACAACCCGATGGAACTCAGCTTCGAAGCCTTTTATGCGCCGAGTATTACAAGTTTTTCGGATGCTGAAAATTATGCGGAAGTGGCTGCCAGGTTTCAGGTTGAGATCATTCCACAAGCGCGTGCTTACATCGGCTATCGACGCATGCAATTTGACACAAATGACTTCGAAAACGTAAGTCTTGATCGTAGCATTCACGTTGGTTTGAAAATTACTTATTAGGATCAATCCAGATACGAAGAATTACTCTAGCCTCTAGGTACCTTCTCTGTATCGAGGTCAAGGGGTTTTCATCGTGTCGAAGATTGATGATTTACTGGGTGTCATGCGAGATCTGCGGAATCCTGACTCAGGCTGTGCCTGGGATATCCAGCAGAATTTCAAGAGCATTGCACCCTACACGATCGAAGAAGCTTATGAAGTGGCTGACGCGATTGAGCGTGAGAATCTGGACGATCTTCGCGATGAACTTGGGGATCTACTGTTTCAGGTAGTTTTCCACGCGCAAATGGCCAGTGAGCAAGGCGCGTTTGATTTTGATGATGTAGTTGATGCGATAACTGAAAAAATGATCAGACGTCACCCGCATGTTTTCTCCAATGTTAAGTTCGCTAACGAAGTGGAATTGAAGGCAGCCTGGGAAGCTGAGAAGGCACGTGAGCGAGCAGCGCGTCAGGCTCGTCACAATTCGCAAGGTGAGTTGATACCTGCTTCGGCGTTGGATGGAATTGCGCTGAATCTACCAGCCTTGAAACGAGCGGACAAGCTGCAGAAACGTGCTGCACGAGTTGGTTTTGATTGGCCGGATATTGATCCTGTCTGGGACAAATTGCAAGAAGAAATCAATGAGCTGGCTGAAGCCCGCACCTTGGCTCAGCAGGATGCCATAGAGGACGAAGTTGGTGACTTGCTTTTCACAGTTGTCAACCTTGCACGCTTTTTGTCAGTCGATGCAGAGTCTGCATTGCGACGAGCCAGTCAGAAGTTCAGCAATCGATTCAAGCAGGTCGAATCCTTGGCATCTGAACAGTCAAAAACACTGCCAGAGCTTGACCTCGACGAATTGGATCGGCTCTGGCGCGAAGCCAAAATCAGGGAAGGTATCTGTTAGTTCGACACCATTAAGCGTGCACTTTGCGAATTGACTACCTATCGTTGGTCGCGCGATGGTAGCGAGTTGACCTATGCAACGCCAGTATCTGATTTATTTTATAACTGATTCGACTCTGCGACTAATACCGCGTCCTCGTCTACTGACGAACTCAGTGTATTCAGCAACGTGTTTTCATCAAATAGTGCAGCGCGCAAGGCTGGATCATGGTCATAGACATCATTGCGCCGTTGCAAGTCACCCTTTTCGTCAATCCAGGTTGTAATGTAAGCCATATGCGTCGGAATGTGATCCTTGAATCGCAGTGTATCTGTTGTTGATGATCGTAAAGCTCGACTGATACTCTTGCGGTTGTTGCCATCGAGTTGCAAAAGAATCTGTGCCAGTTCGTCTGGCTCGCTCAGGCGTATACAACCGTGGCTGTAGGCCCGTTCATTTCTGTTAAACAGGCTTTTGGCTTGGGTGTCATGCAAGTAGATCGCGTAGGGGTTAGGCATCATGAACTTCATTCTACCGAGCGCATTGCCGGGTCCGCCTGCCTGACGCAATACATATGGAAATCTCTTCCGCTCATAATGGCTGGGGTCGATGTCCGAAAAAGGGACTTCGATGAGGTCACCATTGCTGACACGATAGGCTTTGAAATTCTTGCTTTCCAGATAGCCGGGTTGTCGTCTTTCCTTGGGGATTAATTCTTGATTGGTTATCGACGGCGGTACGGTCCACGTTGGATTAACTTGCATGTAGCTGATGTCGCGTGAGAACACGGGAGTCTGATTTCGTTTGGAGCCAATGACAACACGCATATCGATAGCTGTATCTTTGCCATCCTTGACCGTTAGCTGGTAGCTAGGTAAGTTGACATAGATATGTGTATCGCCAAGATCTCTCGGCATCCAACGCCAACGCTCAAGACTTAAGGCCAGCTCAGTTATCTCTTCCCGAACTGTAGTATTAAGCATTTCTTTGGTTTTCTTCCCGACGACACCATCGGGTTCTAGTCCGTGTCGCTGTTGAAAGGACTCTACCGCGAGAAGCAGATCAGCATCAAACATTGGTGTCAGGACTGTATGCAGAGGCAAATCTCCCGTTTCGATCAAGCGGCGACGCAGGTTCAGTATTTCTGGTGAGCTATCGCTGACTTTCATCGTGTCGGTGTCAATGTTCAAAACTGTACGCGGAACATCAGATGCCAGTTCTGTCAATGCACTGCGCATGCGCTCTTTGAGTCGATGGTACTCAGCTTGTGATGGTTGAACTGAAGTAATGATCGAATTGACATCAGTTTGACCACGGCGTAGATCTTCAAGAAGTTTTTCAGCTTTTACCGAAGGTGGGTCTCGAAACAGTCTGCGTTGAGTTTCACGAGCATCAACAACGCCTTGTCCAAGATGAGTAACAAAGCGTGTAAAGCTGTCATTCAATCCTTTTTTGAGTTCGCTGCGAAGCTTGATAGTGCTGGTGTTTTTACCCCCGGGTACGGATGAGCTCAGATTGACCCTGAGGCTTTGGCTGAGTTTGTAGAGATGATCGAGGTTGTAGGCTTCGGGGTTCAATCCATGTGCACGTGAGTCTGCAATATGGTCTAGTAGTTGTTGTGCGTTACTGGAAACACCATATTCGTCGAGCCATGGTCCGAATTTTTCAAGCCGTGTCCTTTGTTCTGCAGAATAATCATTCAGCAGGTCATCAGATGGTTTGAGGTTTTGCGCGCTGCTATTCGTTTTATCTATCGTTTCGGAATTTTCAATTGCTTCGCGAGCAGCTGCAAGAGTGGGGGCGGAGCGTTCGTACTCAAGCCATTGAGGTTCTACTCGTTCAGCGGCGTTAGCTATGCCAGTCAGCATCAAGCTGGTGGTCATGGTTATGGTGAATACAGCCTTGAGATTCGTAGTAGTCATCTGGCATGTCTTATTATTGTTATATACCCTGAACAACTTATCCTCAGGTAGTTCCGCTGGTACAGGAGCTGGATATCGGGTTTGTTAACAACACAGCGACTCTTCTCTAACTTACTTGACGACGTAACTCACAAAGCTCTATTTCGGAAGGATGGGCAGGCGCGATGGTTCACACATGAACTGTGTGCATAGTCTCGAAATTTGAAAATACGGGAGCTACGTCTGGATACTTGGTTACGACGAGTGGAATATGTAGCAATCCAATTTTTTGCATGAAGCTGATCACAGCAGGCGTTTGAGGTTTTCCAGATATCGCGCTTCATCGGGCGCAGTGCCTTGTCGTTGAGCTTCCCAGAGACAAACGCCAAGGCATTCGATCATCAGATGTTCTACTGTATGTCCGTCGCCATGTTTAAGTAGTAGTGAGCGCGTGATAGATGCGATGCCTTGTGGTCGATCAGTGCCGACTTGCTCCCGCAGAGCCAGGTGAAGGCCGAGGTGCAAGAACGGATTCTCAACACCACCTTCTGGTGTGTAATCCTTGTCTATCACCTCTTCATCTGAGGTGATCAAGGCGTGGTATTCAGGGTGGTCTTCCACAAGATCTGCAACTTGCTTCTCGAGCGGTTCCAATGGCTCGCCAGCGATACGCTTGTTCCAGGCCTGTCGGAACATTTCTCTGGTTCGGTTTCTGTCTTGAGTAAACAGCATAAGTCTGCAGCAAGTGAATTAGTGTGGTCTACATCGAATCTATCGAATTGGGAAAATCAATAGCCGCTCGTCATCGGTTTGGTTTTGCTTTCCAAGTGTCAGTCAATCTGCGTTTTTTGCGTCAGATTCATGGACTCTTTGGTGTGCTGGCCCATTATACGAGAGCTGTCCAGACAGTTCTTCGCCGCGATCATCAAGCCAAGGCCAATAAATGCACCCGGTGGGAGCAGTGCTAGCAGAATACCTTTGTCTTCGGAGAAGAGGCGAAGTCCTGAAATTTGCTCAGACAGATTTAACAGCAAGTGGGCATCGCTGAACAAGGTTCCTTGTCCTAGCAGTTCACGAAACGAACCAAGCAGTACGAGCACCCATAAAAATCCAAGGCCCATTGAAAGCCCGTCTATCAATGAGGGTAGAACGCCCTGACGCGAAGCGAACGCTTCGGCTCTGCCCAGAATCAGACAATTGGTCACGATCAGCGGTAGAAAGATCCCCAGTGATTGATGCAAGCCGGGAAAAAAGGCTCGTGTCAGAAATTCGATGACAGTGACCGTCGTCGCGATGATCAAGACGAAAATGGGGATACGTATGGCGGTGTCGATCGCGTGTCTGAAAAAGGAAACGAACACGTTGGTTATGCATACGGTCAACAATGTGGCAAGGCCCAAGGCAATACCGTTAATTGCCGAGTTGCTGACTGCGAGCAAGGGGCATAAACCAAGCAACATGACTAGTGCTGGGTTGTCGCTCCATAGTCCGTCATGCCAGCGATTGCGGCTGACTGTTGCTGATTCGCTCATGAGCCCAGAATAACGTCTCGGTGCGCCGAGTACCAGAGCAGTGCACGATGAACTGCATTGACTACAGCACGTGGTGTAATCGTCGCGCCGGTAAAAGCGTCAAATTGCGAGCTTGAACGTTTTACTGACCACGCCGCCTCTGGTGTCGAGCTCAGAGATAATCCGTCGAAGCTGCGGATCCAGTCGGAGCGAGCAATGTCGATGTCATCACCAAGGCCGGGTGTTTCGCGATGCTGGGTTACTCGGGCGCCGGTGATGGAACCGTCTCGATCGATACCAAGTAGCAGTTCAATCGTTCCATTGTATCCATCGGGAGCCGCAACGGTCAGGATTGATGCAATTGTGGTTTTTTCTGTGGTTACGCGATACAACGGTAGAGGGGCTTCAGCTATATCTGCATCCGTTAGTTCAAGAGATGTGATCAACGGCGACAAGTCCTGTTGCTCATCGCTTAGTACCTCCATCAGATTCTGTTGTAACCATACATTTTGTGAATGTTGAATTCGGTCATTGGTTAGATGATTGACAGTTAAAAGCAGTAGAACCGCGGCGAGCACAAATGTCAGCAAAGCCCAGGCACTGTGAGTCGCCGATGTTGAGCGAGTTTTGGCGCTCATGATGCGTATGCTCGTCTCATGACGGTATCGCTGTCTTCTTTTTAAATACGGCGTCCAGACGATCTATCAAGGGCACCGTCATGTTCATCAACAAAATCGCGAAGGCAAAGCCTTCAGGATAAGCACTGTATTCTCTGATGAAAAAGCACAGAATGCCGACACCCGTGCCAAACAGGAGTTGTCCGGTCTTGCTGCGCGCCGCTGTAACCGGGTCGGTCGCGATAAAAAATGCACCGAATATGATGGCCCCAGTGAATATGGCAGGGAAGGCTGGTAGAGATACCTCATCGACAAGTAAGTTCTGAGAGATATAAAGCAAGAAGATGCTCAGCAGGACACTTGACGGAATATGCCAACTGATGATCCGTCTTGAAATGAGATAAATACCGCCGAGCAGCCAGCCTGATGCAATGATTGGCCATGGGGTATCGAATATCAGATTCGTGATTTGGTCATTCGTTGGAATGATTGAGTTCGTAGTGCCGGTGATGTCAATCGATCTCATATAGTCGAGCGGTGTTGCCATTGTAATCGCACTCCACTCAACGTCGATGTGCTCTGCGCCGGGAAGATCCCATGTAGTCATCGTGACGGGAAAAGAAATCAACAAAAATGCATAGGCCACCATGGCAGGGTTGAACGGGTTATGCCCGAGGCCACCAAAAACCTGTTTTCCGAGCAAAACAAGGACTGTAGTGCCGATAACGAGTTGCCAGGAAGGTAGTGTCGGGGGCACAGCGAGAGCAAGCAGGGTGGCGGCGAGTATGACGCTGCCGTCGGACAATGCCGATGTTACTGAGCGTTTTCTGAGCCACATGCAGAGCGCTTCGCAGACTAGTGCTGCGGCCGCGGCGATCAGGATATTTTTTACTACTTGAGCACTGATCAGTATTGCATACAGACAAGTACCCGGTATCAACGCGAGGGATACCTGCAGCATTATCCATTGCACGGATCTTGGTTTGCTGGTGACAGAGCTGACGTCAACAGTGATCCGGCTCATGTCGTGGAATCGCCTTTGTTGTCTGTATTGCCGCTGGTGGAAGCTGGGTTGCGTTTACGTTTGATGCGAGCAAGTACATCATCAGTATTAATCGCGCCTTGTTTGATTCGGGCCTGTGCCTCGAGGCGCTTCGATTCTTTTAGTCGTGCTCTGTTTTCTTCACGCTCGATACGAGCCTGATAGCGATCCTCGGCCTCTTTGGCGCGTAAAGCTTCATTACGTGTTTGTTGTCTTGATGCACGTAATTGTCGAAATGTGTCGGTCAACGGGATATGCGAAGGGCAGACAAGGTCGCAACAAGCGCATTCGATACAGTTATCCAGTTGATGGAGTTCCAGATAGTCCTGTTGTTCTGCCTGGCCAAACCAGTAAAGCTGCTGTGGGGCGAGATGCACGGGGCAAACATCCTCACAGGCGCCGCAGCGTATACAAGGTAATGCTTCCGCCGTCACTGCTGGTGCATCGACCGTGATGCAATTCGTTTTGGCAGTCACGGCTACTTGTCGTTCGTCAAGATCAAACCCGCTTAATGGTCCGCCGATGCGTACGCGATTCTTCAATGATGCTTCCAGGTTTCCCGTTTGGCGCAAAATATCCATTACCGATGTGCCCAATCTTGCTCTGACATTGGTGCAGTGATGGGCTTGATTGCCAGCGACGGTGATCACACGGCTGGTCAAAGGGTATCCGTCAGCCGCTTGTGCAACTGACTCGGCAGTTGCGACATTGATGCACAGTACGCCAAGGTCGATACTCTTTTGTAGTGGCGCAAGCCGTTTGCCCGTAACCAGTTCGACCAATGGTCTTTCGGCACCGGACGGGTATATCGGCGCGACGGTCAACAATGAGACGGGACACTCTGTGCTGGCGTTGATAAGGTCGTCAGGAAGCCGTTTGGTAGAGCTCTGAGTGTGTTGCGTGTTGTACTCATCAATGGCTTTTTGCATAACTGCGATAGCCCTTGACTTGTCGTTCTCGATCACGAGCACACATTGTTGACAATGCGTCAATACGATTAGCAATCCGATACCTCGCACAATGTCTCTGGCATGCTTGGGACATTGCATGAGTGCTTCGTCACAGGCGATCACGGGCTCGCATTCGGCGCCGTTGATAATTAGGGTTTCAATTGCTTGCGCTGTTAGCGCATTGAGTTTTTTATGTGTCGGAAAACCTGCACCGCCCAAGCCTGATAATCCCATGGTTTGCACTCGTTCCAATGTGACATGAGCCAGTGGCATGTGGCGTGTTTGAGCGGAATCAACGGAATCACGCGCGTGATCGACTTTTATAACGACCGAGGTTGTATGCGTTTGATAGGGGGTAGCAGCAGGGCGCGGTTCTATCGAACTGATAATGCCAGAAGCTGGAGCTATGAGCGTTCCAGCAATCACATCACCGCAGCTGACCTCATCCCCGGCTTGCAAATGTGTGTGCAGACTGCGTTGATGATAATCAATGAGCGGGACAACCAGCTCATCCGGGACATCAAG
>CAYULV010000004.1:15556-20848 GCA_964445655.1 uncultured Granulosicoccaceae bacterium
TCAACAATTGCTGTGGCATAGGGTCTGCAGCCCGGGTAATCGCATTGTGCGCATTGCGTTTGCGGCAGCAAGGCGTTTACTTGTTCGATAAGGTTGTCGCGATTGTTACCGTCACTTTGCTCTGTACGGTTTTGGGCGCGACCAAGCACATAGCCGGTAAGCAAGATCGTCAGAATGACGACAAAAAAGGCTGATAGCGCGCTTATATCCATTACAGGAAGCCGCTAAATCCCATGAAAGCCAATGACATAAGGCCTGCACTGATCAGGGAGATCGCACTACCTTTGAATGGCCCTGGAATATCGGCTGAGTCCAGACGCTCGCGCATCGCGGAGAACAATAGTAGAACCAGTGTAAAACCTATGGCGGCACCGAAGCCATAGGTTGTAGCCTGCACTAATGAGTGTTGTTTGCCCACACTGAGCAAGGCGACACCTAGTACGGCACAATTGCTGGTAATCAAGGGTAGATACAAACCGAGTATTCGATGTAGCAAGGGGCTACGTCTACGTATTGTGATTTCGGTAAATTGAACAACCGCTGCAATGACGACGATAAAACTCAAGGTACGTAGATACTCGAGTTCGAAAGGAACCAGCAGCCAGTGATTGACGAGATAGCTCAAACCCGTCGCAAGAGTCAGTACAAAAGTGGTGGCGATACCCATGCCCAACGCCGAATCGAGACGTCGTGATACGCCCATGAATGGGCACAATCCCAGGAACTGTACCAGTACAAAGTTATTGACCAGTACGGTTCCCAGAATGATTAGCGCGAGATCGCGCATCGTGCTACTTCACCCGCATGCCGGACTCGGCGCCATCGTCGGGTGTCAGTATGAACAGATCCGATCCGCCGGGTCCAGCGGCAAGTACCATTCCACTGGATACACCGAAGCGCATCTTTCGTGGTTTCAGATTGGCCACCATAACGGTACGCCGACCGATCAGATCTTCCGGCTTGTATGCGGCCTTGATGCCCGCGAATACCGTACGCTTCTCAATGCCAATGTCGAGGGTGAGCTCTACCAGTTTGTCGGCAGCTTCCACAGCCTTTGCATCGACAATCGTGGCCACGCGCAGATCAACCTTGTTGAAATCATCAATCTCGATTTCAGGTTTCAATGGCTCGTGACCACCACCTGTTGAGCCAGACGCACCCGCATTTGTTGCAGCGCTCGCGGCTTCTCCTGCTTCACGTGTTTCATCGAGAATTTTTTCAATTTGTTTGGTTTCAACACGCGTCATCATTGGCTTGTAAGGCTTTATGCTGTGATCAAGTAAAGGCGATGACAAGGAATCAAGTGTTAGTGTTGTGGCAAGGAAACTTTCTGTTTTCTCGGCAAGCTTCGGTAGCACCGGGTACAAATAAGTGACGATGATGCGGAAGTAATTTAATCCGACGGTACAAATCTGTTGCACTTCAAGTGCTGCATCAGGGTTCTTGATCTTGACCCAGGGCTCAGCATCGTTGATATAGGTATTGGCATGTTCGGCGAGCATCATGATTTCACGCATGGCCTTGCCATACTCTCGTTGTTCGTAGTACTGCATGATGATCTGCTGCGCACTGATGAAATGCTCGTAGTCGGGTGACAATTCCTCGGGCAGGCTTGTCGCAAGCTTGCCGTCAAATTTCTTTTGAATGAATCCAGCACAGCGGCTGGCAATGTTGACCACTTTACCGACCAGATCAGCGTTCACCCGCGTGACAAAGTCATCCAGGTTGAGATTAAGGTCTACAACACTGTTACCAAGCTTTGCCGCGTAGTAGTAACGCAAGTATTCAGGGTCGAGATGCTTGAGCCATGTTTCAACCGTGACTGATGTACCGCGAGACTTCGACATTTTCGCGCCGTCGACGGTAAGAAAGCCATGACAGAACACGCCAGTCGGTTTGCGAAAGCCGGCACCTTGCAACATCGCAGGCCAGAAAAGACAGTGGAAGTTTGCGATGTCTTTGCCAATGAAGTGATAAACCTCAACATCTGACTCTTCTTTCCAGGTTTCGAGATAGTCCTCGCCGGTTCGTGCCGCCAGATGCTTGTGACTTGCAATGTAAGCAATCGGTGCATCGAGCCATACATAAAAGTATTTGCCGGGCGCATCGGGAATTTCAAAACCCCAGTAAGGCGCATTGCGTGAAATGTCCCAATCCTGCAGGCCGCTATCCAGCCACTCCTTGAGTTTGTTTGCGATCTCGGGTTGCAGGGCTCCAGAGGCTGTCCATTTTTTGAGCATGTCCGCGAAATTACCGAGCGCAAAGAAGTACTGCTCCGAATCACGTAATTCAGGTGTCGCGCCGGACACCTGCGAGACTGGATCTTTCAGTTCGGTTGCATCGTAGGTGGCGCTGCAGCTTTCGCAGTTATCACCGTATTGATCAGCGGCTCCACAGTTTGGGCAGGTACCTTTGACAAAACGATCCGGTAAGAACATCTCACTCTTGGCGTCATAAAGCTGCTTGATGGTGCGCTTGACAATATGTCCGGCATCGCGAAGCCGGGTATAGACAAGCTCGGCGAGTTCCTTGTTTTCCGGTGAGTGTGTGGTGTGGAAATTATCCGGTGACAGCAGAAAGCCTTCAATGTCGCGCTCGTGCTCGGTCTTGATGCGCGTGATCAGGGCCTCAGGCTCGATTCCTTCCGCCTGCGCTTTTAGCATGATGGGTGTACCGTGCGCGTCGTCGGCCCAGACCCATTGGCAGTCATGGCCCATCAGGCGCTGGTAACGTACCCAGATATCGGTCTGGATGTATTCGAGCAGGTGACCGATATGTAGCGCGCCATTGGCGTACGGCAGGGCGCTGGTGACCAGAATGCGGCGACTCATGGGGTATTGATAATCCTGTTACGGTGACGTGCCACTCCTCATTGATGGGTAGCATCGATGCCACTGCTTACGTGTATAGTTGTGGGTTGCCCATAGTTTAACAGTCCACCCCGAGCGGAGCCAAAGAGTCGCATGTCAGAGCTGTCTCGCGAAGCCATCGAGCACGCGCTCGATCAAATCATCGATCCCCATCTGGAATCCAGCCTTGTTGCGGCCAAAACCGTTCGCGACATTCGTATTGACGGCGGTTCGGTCGCCATCGATCTGGAATTGCCCTATCCCTGTGCCCGTTACAAGGAGGCGCTTGAAGTGCGGGTGGTTGGCACCCTGGCCTCAGAAGCCGGAGCCACCAATGTCACGGTAAACACAACCCAGAAGATCATCGCCCATGCCGTACAGCACGGCGTCAAACGGCTTGAAAACGTCAAGAACATCATTGCCGTCGCCTCGGGCAAGGGTGGTGTCGGCAAGTCAACTACATCGGTCAATCTGGCGCTGGCACTCGCCTCTGAAGGGGCGACAGTGGGTCTGCTCGACGCCGATATTTATGGTCCGAGCCAGCCGCGGATGATGGGACTGTCAGGACAGCCGGATTCCGAGGACGGCAAGAGTCTTGAGCCGATGGAAAATTATGGTGTGCAAACCATGTCGATCGGGTTCTTGATCGACGAAGAAACACCAATGATCTGGCGTGGGCCGATGGTTACGCAGGCTCTCGAGCAGCTGTTGAATGACACGCGCTGGCGAGATCTCGACTATCTCATCATTGATTTACCGCCGGGTACCGGAGATACGCAGCTGACACTGGCACAAAAAGTACCGGTCAGCGGCGCCATCATTGTCACGACGCCGCAGGATATCGCCCTACTTGATGCGCGCAAGGGTTTGAAGATGTTCGAAAAGGTTGAAGTGCCGATTCTCGGCATTGTGGAGAACATGTCCACCCACATCTGTGGCAACTGTGGTCACGAAGAACATATCTTTGGTGAAGGCGGCGGCGCGAGCATGGCCGGTGAGGCGGGTGTGTCGCTGCTTGGCGAATTGCCGCTGGAACTGGGTATTCGCCAGAATGCTGATAGCGGCAAGCCGACGGTCGTGTCAGAGCCAGATAGTCGAACCACGGAAATTTATCGGGAAATAGCCCGTAAGGCTGCCGCCCGGCTTTCCCGTCAGGCGAAGGATTACTCGGCGAAATTTCCGAATATCGTCATTCAGAACACTTGAGTAAATCATGAGTATCAAGTCAGACAAGTGGATTCGGCGTATGGCCGAATCCGAGCAGATGATCGAACCCTTCGAATCCGGTCAGGTTCGGGTCGACAGCAATGACGAGCGGATCGTGTCTTTTGGTACGTCCAGCTACGGCTATGATGTCCGCTGTGCCGATGAATTCAAGATTTTCACGAATATCAATCACGCGATTGTCGATCCTAAATCGTTTGACCCCGACAGTTTTGTTGACGTTCAGGCTGATACTTGCATCATTCCGCCGAATTCTTTTGCGCTGGCACGAACGGTTGAGTATTTTCGTATACCGCGTTCCGTATTGACCGTATGCCTTGGAAAAAGTACCTATGCGCGTTGCGGAATTATCGTCAATGTCACACCGCTGGAGCCTGAATGGGAAGGCCATGTGACCTTGGAATTCTCGAACACGACGCCTCTACCAGCGAAAATCTACGCGAATGAAGGGGTTGCGCAGATGTTGTTTTTTGAAAGCGACGAAGTCTGTGAAACCTCGTATGCTGATCGAGGCGGGAAATATCAGGGGCAGAAAGGTGTAACGCTGCCGCGTACGTAAGAAATTGGACAGTTTTCTAGTGCCCTAGCATGCATTGTTACGGCATTGTCCAGAATGAAATCTCGTGAGCGTTTGCCGAAGCTCGCTTTTTTTGGAAGAATTAGTCAGGGAATTGCTTGAGGTGGACGAGAACCGACATGATTGACAGCGAAGGCTATCGGGCTAATGTCGGTATTATTCTGAGCAACAATGACGGCCAGGTTTTCTGGGCGCGTCGTGTAGGGCAGGATGCGTGGCAGTTTCCGCAGGGCGGTATTGATAATTCCGAGTCTCCAGAGGAGGCCATGTACCGTGAGCTCAAGGAAGAAACCGGGCTGGAGCCGCATGATGTGAAGCTTCTTGGATGTACACGGCGATGGTTGAAATATCGTTTGCCGAAAAAATATATTCGACGCAATCAAAATCCGGTATGCATTGGCCAGAAACAGATCTGGTACATGCTGCGAATGCTCGGGGACGAGAAAGCAGTCGATCTCGCTAACAGCCCAACCCCGGAATTCGACCGTTGGCAATGGGTGGATTATTGGGAGCCTTCACGTAAGGTTATCTTCTTCAAACGCAAGGTCTACAAGCTTGCGCTTAAGGAATTGGAGCCATTGCTTATTAGCAATGCGTGATAGGGACTAAGGCTTGAGTGTCCCGTGCTCGGTAGCGAAGGCT
>CAYULV010000004.1:20948-34880 GCA_964445655.1 uncultured Granulosicoccaceae bacterium
AGCAATGCGTGATAGGGACTAAGGCTTGAGTGTCCCGTGCTCGGTAGCGAAGGCTCGTCCAATTGATGCTTTGGAGACCCGTGCTCGGCGGCGAAGGCTTGTTCAATCGATGCTTGAGTGATCCGAGCTTGGTGGCGAAGGCTTTTTCAATTGACACTTGTTCGGCAGTGTTTTGTTCAGTTAAACGGTCGAACAATCACCATGATCACACAGCCAAACAGGAACAACACGGGTATCTCATTGAATAGACGGTACCAACGGTGTGTTCTGGTATTCCGGTCGAGTCTGAAGTCCTTGACCAGCTTGATGCAATACAGATGGTAAACAATCAGGATCAGCACCAGCAGCAGCTTCACTTGCATCCAGGCGAGGGTGGCCAGCCCCGGTAACCAGGCAAACAATAGCCAGCAGCCAAAAATGACGGTCAATGCCCCGCCGATGTGCGTCATGATCAGTAGCTTTCGCTCCATGACCTTGAACGTATCGATTTGAACCTTGTTAGATAGCTCGGCCTGACTGTGGTACACAAAGATGCGCGGCAGATAAAAAAGGCCAGCAAACCACGTGACCATGAAAATGACGTGTAGTGCTTTTACCCATAGCAGCATGCGCTTAGCTCGACACAGCGGCTGCAGCGAGCCGGGTAGGGATTGAATCCTTGCGAATGTGGCTCACGGTGAGAAGCTTATCCAGTTTTTCACGTAATACGTCGAATTTGATTTTACCCACATATCGCCCGAGCAAGTCTCCGTCGGCATTGATCAAAAAAGTTGTGGGTGTCCCTTTTATCGTTTTTCCGTCTTCGGTTTTGAAAGCCGAAAGGACTTTGCCGTCGAGATCGAGCGCGACCGGAAAGGGTAATTTCCGCTGTTGGCTGACTTCAAGTACCAAATCGGGGCGATCGCTCGGCATGGCTACGGCAATGACGGTAAATCCTCGCGACTCGTAGTCCTCATGAAGCTCCACAAGGTCGGGCATTTCCTTCAAGCAGATGTGACAACTTGTGGACCAGAAATTTACCAATTTGGGTCCAGGCAAGTCATTGAGGCTGAATTTCTCCCCATCGAGCGTTTTGAACAGAGTCGACGAGGCGGCAGAGGTGAGCTCGGTATGGTTGCTGCATGCGCTAAGGCTGAAAAATGCCATCGCGACCAAGCAACGCCAGCTTCGACGGGTGTTCGGGTTTGTCATGGAATGTGCTTTCCGACGTGGTTTCGCGGTTTTTTTCAATTTGGGTAGGTATAGCTTCCCACTCTCGTTTGTGGGTGTCCAGAACGTATGCAGATCGGATGATACCGGGTTGATGGCTGAAAAGTGTGAGCTGGTTGGCAATGTGTTCTGCGACAAATTCTTAAGGGATTTCGCCAAGTGGCCGACACTTTGCTGGACGGCTACGCGTATGCATCAAGACTGGATGTGTAGCGAGGTGCCACTTTGTACGTTTGCTGGCATGAAGTTCGGCAGACGATCGACGGAGACAGGATTGATGAGAAAATTTTTCGGCTGTTTGGCTCTGTGCCTCGGCATGTTGGCAGGCTCTGCACATGCAGATGCGACCAGGCTGTATTTTGGTGCCGGATTCTCCGACGGCAGTGTCGATATTTCAGGTGGTGGTGACAAGAGCCTGGGTACTGTGCATGCAAGCTTCGGTATGCAACTGCTCGATTATCTGGGCGTTGAATTGGCTTTAGGTGCTGGCTCAGATGACTCTGACAGCGTCCTTGGTGACCCTCTCGCTCAGTATCAAGCCGCTTTGTTGCGCATTGGTCATCGATGGGATCGCGCTGGTGTGTACCTCCTTGCAGGGCAAGCGCGTTTGGACATCGACTCTTCACTCAATAACAGCAATTCAGGCAATGCACTGGGTTTTGGTCTGAACTTTTTTGGCAGTGAGACAACTGCTCTCAACTTTCATGTACTGGATTTCGACGGTGGCGCTTTCACGACGGCGACGATAGGTTTTCAGTATTTCATCGGCGGATTCCGATAGGACACTGGGACGTTTGCAAATTCTGGATGGGCGAGCGAGAGCGAAATAAATGAACATGAATAAATTAGGCATCTTCTTGATCGCATCAGCTGTTCTGTTGTCCGCATGCGGTCAACGTTCAGATGATCTGGTCGTCAATGGAATCGGTCAGGTTGATGCGAATGGAAATCCGATTGATCCTGATTCACCTTCACTGGGCGCTGCGCTGCCAGACATACTGGATGTTCGTGTTATCAGCGATGTCAGCAACCTGGATACAGGTAGCATTGATGTAGCGACTATAACTGCTTATGTACTTGATGAAGACAACAATTCAGTTTCAGGCGAGCCCGTCAGGTTTCGCTCTACAGGCGGTGCATTGCTCTCCATTGATACGGAGACCAATGATAGCGGTGAGGCGCGGGCAACACTTAGTCTGCTCCAGGAATTTCGCGAGCAAGACATCATAGTCACTGTCGAGGCTGGTACGTTTTCGGATGATGTATTGATATCCGCAACCGGCACAGATTTAAACGTTTCAGGTCCTGCTCAAGTTGCTTTTGGCGGTGATGTTGAGCTGAACGTCACGTTGATTGCCGGTGATGAAGAGCCGATTTCGAATCAAGAGATCACGTTTATCTCAGCTGCCGGAAACGATGTTACTCCATCGGCGGCGGTAACTGATCTTGACGGGCGGGTGAATGTTGTCGTTAATACTGCTAATGGCAGTGACACGATAACGGTACAAGCGCTTGATGGCACAGTCGTCCAGACACACAGCTTCGAACTGACAGAAAATCTGTTAAGTTTTCCGACGTCCACTTTCGATGCTGAATTGCCTGTTTCTTTATTCAACGATATAGAAGTTACTTGGACCCGCAGCGGCCAAGCAGTTGTTGGTGAAGCTCTGCAGTTTTTTACAACGGCAGGCCAGATCATCAGCTCCCCAATGGTCACTACTGACATTGAAGGTAAAGCGACCATAACTATTACTTCAAGTAGCGCGGGGTCAGCTGAAATTACTGTTCGGGGGGTGAATGACCCTTTGGCAAATGCCTCGCTCAATGTTGAATTTGTCGCCGTGAATCCTGAAACAATCTTGCTCACGGGTTCACCTACTCGTGTAGATACGACCGCGACAAGTGAACTCAGGGCTCTGGTTGTTGATATCAATGGGAACCCTGTAAAAAACACGAACGTAAATTTCACGAGCGCTGATCTTATGGGCGGGCAATTAAGTCCGGCATCTGCGGTAACGGACAGTCAAGGTATTGCTCGAACGTTCTTTACTGCTGGCAACAGTCCCTCAGAAACTGATGACATCGAAGTAGTTGCCGAAGTAGCGGGCACCACTATTCAGGACAAATTGCTGATGACTGTGGTCAAGCGTGTTTTGAACATTACCTTAGGTACCTCCGGTGATATCGAAGTCAGACCACTGGGTACGCAGTACGCTAATACTTTTTCCGCCACTGTCACTGACGGTAGCGGGAATACGTTGGAGGGTGCTGAAGTCGAATTGTCTGTTCAGCCTGTTTGGTACGGCAAAGGCTTTATGACTCTGGTTGACGAAGATGGTGTCGAACGAGTGAATTCACCTGATGTTGATACTTGGAGCGCAGATCGCTGGGTTATGCAATCCAGTAGCGTAATTTGTGGCTCCGAGGACACTAATGGAAATCGTGTGCTGGACACTGGCGAAGACAATAATTTCAATGGTGTGTTGGATCCTCAGGATCCCGCGGCGCTGACGGCTGTTGCAGGTGACTTCGCGACGATCGTTGGTGGTGTGCTGCAAACAGACGAGGACGGCACTGGTCACTTTCAATTGCTGTATCCGGCCAGTAATGCGGAATGGGCTCGAGTTGTTGTCACGGCACGTGCTCAGGATCTTGGCGCTGAAGCGGTAGCTTCATTGCCCATTACGCTGCGGATGCCGAGCACCGAAGCGTTTGACACTGTTAATCAGCCAGCAAATGCATTCAGTCCTTACGGAATCGAACCTGATTGCACTACTACCAATTAATCGCGTAAACGGAATTCGCATTAAACGGCGCGACGTTTTTTATTTAGACAATGATCGACAAACAAACAAGATGGCAGGCGGAAATTCTTCCGGAATATCGTCTCAACTGAAGGTATAGGCACATGGTATTTAAAAGCGATAATAACCCGACAGTCTCCAATTCAGATGAGAACGCCGCTATCATTCTGGCTGCGGCCGGTGCGGTGTCTCCAGTCAATGAGTTGAATGAGGCTAATCGCGCGGCACTTTGTAAGACGGCTACGGTTGTTCATGTCCAGCGAAATGATCAGGTCAAGCCTGAGAATTCTCATCGGTGGATGATGTTTCTTGTCGAAGGAACCTTGAATCTTTACTCCGGTAAAGAGGAAGTCGGAACGATCTCTGCACGAACTGCTGAGGCTCTACAACCGCTGTTCCAGAACAAAGGGGACTACCAGTCTGTAAAGACCAACACAGTTGCCAAAATCGTCAAATTTGGACGTGAACAGTTAGATATTCTGTTACGAGAGCAGCAGAAAAATGCCATTCGCGTGGTAGATGTTGAAGTTAGTGAGCGTGATAATCTGGTTTTCGATGACATCATCGCTGCGATGAAAAGTAACTCAGCACGTTTGGCAACTTCCTCGGCCAATGCGCCAAAAATTCTGACAACGTTTCGTAACGTTGCTGGTATCCCAGAACTTGCCGACATCATTCAATGCGATCCAGGACTTGCTGCGCATGTTGTCAATGCAGCCAATCGCGCTGAAGCGGGAGTAGGCGACGGCATCCATAGTATTCGTGGAGCTATCTCACGCCTGGGTGTAGAAGACACTCAGCGCAGTATCGAGGATTTACTCCAGACCAACACGATGGTCTGCGCGAACGAGGTCATCGAAAAGCGCTTTCGTCGATACATTCAACGTACATCGCTTTCCGCTGCGATTGTTCAGGTGTTGGCCAAAGAGCTGGCTGATCTCAAGCCTGAAGTCGCTCAGCTGATTGCCTTGACAGCAGACATTGGCGAATTGCTGGTTCTGACACACGCCAACGCGCATGCTGATCAGTTTGCCGAAGAGCAGGATCTGGCAAGTGTCATCGAAAATCTGCGGCCGATCTTGTCAGTCTGGTTGCTCAACTCATGGGACTTTCCTGAGAGCTTCATCGATGCCAGCACGACTTCGCGTGACTGGTATCGTAACCTCAGTGGGGAGATTACCTACACTGATCTGGTTACCGCTTCGCTTTTGATCATCCAGGCTGAAATTCCGGATTCAGAGCACAGCTCGATACCAAGTGCGGACAATCTATTGCTGGCGCGGCGCCTGCAGCAAGCTGGTATTGATTTGAAATCACCAGGTGAAATTGTTCGTGCGGCGACGAATCGTCTCGTGTCTGTTCAATCGCTATTGAAGGCGAGTTGAGCCAAGTCGAGTCAGGGAAAGCAGGAGTTGCTACAAGGCATCTTCTGCGTTAACCACTAAAGATCCCGGTACTGTTGCGAACGCAATGGCCGGGATTTTTTGTTGTCAGTAGTTCCAGCTGACTGGCGGGGGAGTATGCAGCCGCAGCACATCGCCCACTGATAGCATGCCGGTCCGTTCCACCCACAGTGTGATGCCCCGTTTTCCCATAGCTACTTGCGGGAAGCGCATGCCTTTATTCGGGTAGTGTTGTTCGATAATCTCGGCGGGGAAACGACAGGGTTGATTTTCCATATCGACCACTATCGATGTACCGTTTTCAGCAATCAATCGCGAGCCTGGCGGTATATTTGTAAAGTCGGGTATACCTTTTAGAATCAGGTTTGCACCAAGCCATTCGGGATTAAGTGTTGCGATATCCAGAGCGCTGCGAATCTCTTCGAGTTGTTCGAGTGAGAGCGCGGAAATCTGTCGGGTGTTTCGTATTTCAGTGTCTTGTGGATACTGCGACCTGACACGAACGCAGGACTGACGCGTCTCTCCATGATGGATGTCTCCAACAAAGCCGCCATAGTCGACCGTGACCGTATCTACTGCTGCGGAGGTAATGTCTTTTGCGTCGCTGTTGACCAGAATGGCGGTGATGGTTGCTTTGAAGTCTGTCGGTTTCAAAACAGGCATAACTTAAGTAGCCTTTCCCGGAATGTCCATACGGCGCAAAGCGCGGGGAATCGAGAACGTGATGTTCTCCTCTATGCCGGAGAGTTCTTCAGCCGACTCTCCGCCAGCGTCTCTTAGTCTTTGTACTACTTCGTTGACCAGTACTTCTGGTGCTGATGCACCTGCGGTTACACCTATTTTCTGCTTGCCGACAAGCCAGTCTTGTTCGATATCACCCGCACGATTGATCAAATGTGATTCAACACCTGCGCGCGTCCCCAGTTCCGCCAAACGATTAGAGTTGGAGCTGTTGACAGCTCCGACGACCAGCAGAAGATCCACATCTTCACAGAGTTTCTTTACTGCATCTTGGCGGTTCTGAGTCGCGTAACAGATATCATCATGGTTCGGTGCGCTGATATCTGGATAACGCTCCTTCAATCTGTCAATGATTTCGCGTGTGTCGTCAACGGAAAGCGTTGTCTGCGAAACGAAGGCAAGTTCGGCTGGATTGTTGATTTCCAGCGTCTCGATATCTGCGGTTGATTCAACCAGGATAATGCGACCACCGAAACTCGTATCATATCGCCCCATGGTGCCTTCGACTTCCGGGTGTCCGGCGTGGCCTATCAGTATGACTTCCTTGCCTTGCTTGGCATACTTGACCACTTCCAGATGGACCTTGGTTACCAGCGGGCAGGTGGCATCAAAAACCTGCAGTCCGCGATCATGTGCGGTTCGCTCTACCGCTTCTGAAACGCCATGTGCGCTGAAGATGACCGTTGCATCGTCGGGTACTTCATCCAGCTCTTCAACAAACACGGCTCCTTTGTCGCGCAAGGCATCTACAACAAACTTGTTATGTACTACTTCATGGCGTACATAAATGGGCGATCCGTATAGTTGGAGCGCACGTTCGACGATTTCGATAGCGCGGTCGACACCTGCGCAAAAACCTCGTGGGTTGGCTAGTACTATCTGCATGGAGCTATATTTGCCTTCATTTTTCTTTCGCCTGCTCTTCAGGTTTGTCGAAAAACGTCAGGTATAGCATCACCGCTGCTCCACAGGAAATGGCCGCATCGGCAATATTGAACGAAGGGAAATAGGAATTTCCCCAATACACCTGAATGAAATCGACTACGTAACCATACCAGAACCGGTCAATCAGGTTGCCGACAGCGCCACCAAGGATTAGTGAAATGGATAGCGTCATGAGCTTTTCTTGTTTCGTCAATCGGTACAACCAAACGATAAGTACGATGCTGACGATAAAGCTGATGCCAGTCAGGAACCACCGCTGCGAGCCACCTGCGACATCGAGAAAGCTGAACGCAGCACCATAGTTATAAGCTTTGGTTATGTTGAAAAAGCCGGTAATCGGTATCTGCTCGTACAGTTCCAGTGATCGATCTGCGGCGATTTTCGTGATCTGATCAGAGACAATGATTACCGCCGCTATCAGGTAGCGTGTGATGAGATTCATGAATCAGTGCTCAGGCGATGTTGCGTTGTTCGCCATTGTCGTCAATATTGCTGACACAGCGTCCACAGAGTTCTGGATGGCTTGTGTTTGCACCAACATCTTCGCGGCGATGCCAGCAGCGTACACATTTTTCACCATTCGCTGTCGTCGCTGCGACAGCGAAAGATTCACCATCAACAGTGATGACTTCGGCTTCAGCAGGTTTGCCATCCAGAGGCAATACCGTAGCGGTAGAGGTAATGAAAACGAAGCGCAGTTCATCGCCAAGTTTTGCCAATGCGGTGCCGAGCTTGTCGGAGGCATAAACCGTCACACTCGCTTCCAGTGCGGCGCCAATGGTGCCAGCAGCCCTTAGCGTTTCAAGTGATTTGGATACACCGCTTCGAACCGATTGGATGGATTGCCAGTCAGCTTTACTGATCGCGGCATCGTTGTCGATGGCGAACAAAGTATCAACGTAAGTTTCGGTAAATACATTGTTTGAGCGATCATCGCCATGCACTGTTTTCAAGTGCTGCCAGATTTCATCACTGGTAAAGCTCAACACCGGTGCGATCCAGCGGACCAACGCCTCGGTAATGAGATACATGGCCGTTTGTGCCGAACGTCGACCATGACTGTTTGCCGCCATCGTGTACTGACGATCCTTGACGATATCGAGATAAAAGCTCGACATGTCGATAGAGCAGAAGTGATGAAGTGTTTGATACACCATGTGGAATTGATAAGCCTCATAGGCTTCCTGCAAGGCGTTCTGCGTTTCAAGTGCGCAATCAACCGCCCAGCGATCAAGTGCCAGCATGTCTGCTGGTGCAACCATATCCTTGGCAGGATCGAAGTCATGCACAGCACTCAAAAGATACCGAGCGGTGTTGCGAATGCGACGATAGGCATCTGCTGATCGATCCAGAATTTCGTTCGATACAGTCATCTCGCCGCGGTAGTCAGCTGAACACACCCACAGGCGAACGATGTCTGCACCAAGTGTCTTCAAGAGTTTCTGTGGCGCGATAACATTGCCAAGCGACTTCGACATCTTGCGACCTTTCTGATCGACCGTAAAGCCGTGTGTCAGCACTTGACGATAGGGGGCTTCGCGGTTGACGGCGACACTTGTCAGGATCGATGAATGAAACCAGCCGCGATGTTGGTCGGAACCTTCAAGATACATATCGGCGGGATAGCTTAAGTTTTCATCCTGCTGCAACACATGCATCCATGACGTGCCTGAATCGAACCAGACGTCCAACACATCACGTACTTTTTCATAATACTTGGCATCTTCACCAAGCAGGTCTTCAGGCGCGAGATCAAACCAAGCCTGAATCCCATGTTCATTGATCTTGACCGCGACTGCTTCGAGTAGTGATGCAGTATCGGGATGCAGCTCGCCTGTTTCCTTGTGCAAGAACAGAGGGATGGGTACACCCCAGTATCGCTGTCGCGAGATACACCAGTCCGGGCGGCTGGCGATCATGCCTTCGATGCGAGATTGACCCCAGTCAGGAACCCAATTGACCTTTTTGATTTCGTCGAGTGTGTCTTGCCTGAGATTCTTGTTTTCCATGCTGATGAACCACTGTGGAGTCGCGCGGTAAATGATGGGAGTTTTGGTTCTCCAGCAAAACGGATAACTGTGTTGATACTTTTCATGCTTGATCAGGCGCCCGCGTGATTCGAGCTCTTCAATCATATGCTTGTCGACTTTCATCACGTGTTCACCGGCGAACAGTTCAACATGTTCGCGGAATACACCGTGATCGTTAACCGAATCCAACAGACCTAGGTCGTGTTTTTGTGCCGCGTAGAAATCATCAACGCCGTGATCGGGCGCCGTGTGTACGACGCCAGTACCCGTTTCCGTGGTGACGTAGTCGCCAGTGATCATCAGTGAATCACGGTCGTATAAAGGATGTTTGAAGACCAAGCCTTCAAGTGTTGCACCGGTCGTGGTGCCAATGACAGTCGGGTTTTCGAAACCGTAACGCGCCACGACATCGTCAACCATGTCAGCTGCCAGCACCAGGCGTTCACCGTTGACAGCTACCAGTGCGTATTCAAGTTCAGGGTGTACGGTAACGGCAAGATTGCCTGGAATTGTCCAGGGTGTGGTTGTCCAGATAACAACACTGACATCACTGCCATCATCGTCGCTTGCAAATGTTTTGAGTAAGGCGGCTTTGTCTCGTGGTGCGAAACGAACATCAATTGCAGTCGATGTCTTGTCCTCGTATTCGATCTCAGCTTCAGCCATTGCCGAGTGCGCCCCCCAACTCCAGTAAACAGGTTTGACGCCTTTATAGATGTGACCTGCTTCGATGATCTTGCCCAGCGCTCTCACAATGTTCGCTTCATTGGCAAAGTTCATTGTCAGGTACGGCTTGTCCCAGTCCCCGATAATTCCGAGGCGCTTGAACTCGACGCGTTGGTTGCTCAATTGCTCTGCTGCGAAGTCGCGACAGTTCTGGCGAAATTCTGCCTCGCTGACATTGCCACCTGGTTTGCCTATCAAGCCTTCGACCTTGTTTTCGATCGGCAAGCCATGGCAATCCCAACCAGGTACATACGGTGAATCGAACCCACCGAGTTGTTTGCTCTTGACGATCATGTCCTTGATCACCTTGTTGACGACGTGGCCAATATGAATATCGCCGTTGGCATACGGAGGTCCGTCGTGCAGGATGAACTTGGGGCGTCCTTTCGAGTGTTTGCGAATCTGACCGTGCAGGTCGGATGCCTCCCAGCGTGCCAACATTTCAGGTTCACGTTTGGCCAGGTTGCCACGCATCGGGAAATCTGTTTTTGGCAGATTAAGTGTTTGTTTGTAGTCGGTCACGAGTGTCGTTTCAGCGAGAACCTTTTAGCAAGGAAGTTTCGGTGTTTTTCGGTGCAAATCAGGCATCAGGCCAGCTTTTCAGCATAGTTCATGCCCCCAAGTGCCTAGTGTATGACATCTACAGCCTGATGCATTGCTGCCCCAGGTTCTTCACGCTCGACGGTGTGTCTGGTATCGAGTCTGTCATGATCTTTGCGTCGGGCTTCATTCACGGGCGTCATTCAGGAGAGTAACTCGCGAGCGACATCGGCATCGCGAGCAATCTGTGCCTTCAATTCATCGAGGGAATCGAAACGTACCTCGCCCCGAATGAACTCGTGGAAATCGATGGCAAGCTGTTTTCCGTACAGCGCTTCGTTAACATCAAGCAAGTGGACTTCCAGAAGGAGTTTTCGACCACCGACGGTCGGCCGCTCACCCAGATTGGCGACAGCAGGCCAACTTTGGGCCGTGTTTGCGTCGTGTGCTGTGACTGCGAAAACGCCGCGTAATGGAGGTCGGTGTGGACCGAGGGCCACATTGGCGGTTGGGAAACCGAGTTGGCGCCCGACCTTTTCACCGTGAATCACACGGCCGCTGATTCGGTACGGTCTGCCAAGCAGGGATTCAGCTTCGTCAAGTTTGCCGTCCAGTAGTGCCTGGCGAATTCGGCTGCTGGAAATTCGAGATTCCTGGTCAGACACCGTGGCGTGCTCGGTCACGGTAAACCCTGCTTGCGCACCGATTCGCTCTAGCAATGCCCGATCTCCTGCTCGCTTGTGACCAAAACGAAAGTCATCACCGATGATGATGTGTTTTGCATGAACGGCGTCGATCAGAATCTTGTGGACGAACTCTTCGGCAGATTGTGCAGCTTGTTCTGCCGAGAAATCAAGTAACAGCAAGCGGTCCATTCCGGTCGCCGCAATCGAAAGCACCCGGTCGCGCAGACCCTGCAGTCGCGCTGGCGCCTGGTCTTTTGCAAAATACTCGTGTGGTAGTGGCTCGAAGCTGATGACAGTGCATAACAGACCCTCATCACTGGCCCTGACGCGCGCCTTCTCGAGCATCGCCTGATGACCGAGATGCACGCCATCGAAGTTTCCAATGGTGACGACGCTGGGCTGTTCATCCTGCCAGCGCGACAAGCCGCGAATCAGACGCATGGTGTTCAAGGACTCTTTAAATGTCGGGGCCTGACCCCGGACAACAACAGCACCGCAGCATAAACCACCGCACCCACCACGATTATACCCGCCAGCATCAACCCCCGATCAAGCGCCCCCAATCCCACAAACCCTGGTGTGTAGGTTTTGGACACCCACAAACAGGCCCACAGGCAAACACCCATCGCAAGCAAGGCTGGCAAGACCTGCTTCGAGAACCTGACAACATCGGGTGACACAGCGTAAATATCTGATGCCTTGAGTTGTCGGTAGAGCATCAGTGCTTGCTGCCAGGCTGCCAGGCTACTGGCGATCGCCAGTCCGGTGTGCGGAGCAATGAAATCCAGCCAGATCATCGGTAGTACGAACAACAGGTTGTAGAACATGTTCGAAACCAGCGCGATGATGCCTATTCGCACTGGTGTCTTGGTGTTCTGGCGGGCGAAAAATGCCGGCGCAAAGACCTTGATCAGCAGGAAAGCCGGCAAGCCAAAGCTGTACGCGATCAGGCTGAAGGACGCCATGTGTGCATCACTTGGCTGAAATTTTCCATAACCGAATAAGGTCAGGATCATCGGTTCGGCCAGCCAGACAAGGCCAATGGCAGATGGCAAGCCCAGCACGAGTACCAGACGCACCGCCCAATCGAGAGTGCGGCGAAAGTCGTCGCTGATTTGTCGCGAGTGACCTTGGGCGAGTCGAGGCAGGATCACGGTGCCCAGCGTCACACCGAGCAGGCCAAGCGGAAATTCCATCAGCCGGTCGCTGTAATACAGCCAGCTCAAGCTGCCAACGGTCAGAAATGATGCGATGACAGTGTCCAACAGCAGATTGATCTGCGCGACAGATGACCCAAAAATTGCTGGTGCCATCAGTTTCAGGATTCGCTGCACGCCAGGGTGTTTCCAGCCCCAGCGCGGTCTCGGTAGTAAGCCCATTTTTTGCAGAAATGGCAGCTGCAGGGCCAGTTGTACAACGCCCGCCACGAATACCCCCCAGGCCAGCGCAATTATGGGTGTCTCAAATAGCGGGCTTACGAGGAGGGCCGCGCCGATCATGCAGATGTTGAGCAGGCATGGGGTGAAGGAGGGCAGGGCGAAGCGGCCGAAGGTGTTGAGCATGCTACCGGCATAAGCCAGCAAGCTGACGAAGAAGAGGTAGGGGAAGGTGATGCGCAACATGTGGGTGGCCAATTCGAAGCGCGCCGGCTCATCGATGAAGCCGGGGGCGAACAGCATGATGAGCAATGGGCTTAGCATGACGCCGAGGGTGCTGATAATCAGGACGATTAGCGTCAGGGTGCCCGAGACGTGGGCTGCCAGGTCGAGCAGGGCTTCACGGCTTTTGGTCTCACGATATTCCGTGAATACCGGGACAAAGGCTTGTGCGAATGCACCTTCGGCGAACAGTCGGCGCAAAAAATTCGGGATCTTGAAAGCCACCAGAAAGACGTCGGTCGTGGCTCCGGCGCCAAAGACGATTGCCAATACCTGATCACGCACGAAGCCCAGGACCCGTGATAGCAAGGTCATCATGCCAACTATGCCGCCTGAACGGGCGAGATTTTGGCTAGACACGGCTTCCCCAGCATTGACTCTGAGAAGCCTGCGGCCCATAATTGTGGGCTGCCTGAAATGACGACTTCATGGATGGCTTCGCATCAGCACTTTTAGAGAAGTTAGAGGATAGTTCGTGGCCAATTCCGCACAGGCGCGCAAGCGCGTTCGTCAAGCCGAGAAAAGCCGTCAGCGCAATGCCAGTCAGCGTTCGATGATGCGTACCAAGGTCAAGCGCGTATTCAGCGCAATTGAATCGGGTGACAAAACCGCCGCTGAGACAGCGCTTAAAGACGCTGTACCTGTTCTCGATCATATGGCTCGCAAGGGTTTGATCCACAAGAACAAGGCTGCTCGTTATAAAAGCCGATTCAACAGTCAAGTTCGCGCACTCTGAGCTGTACTCGTTGTGGCTCGCTAGTTCAGACGAGCCCATCAGCGCACGATAATCATGTTGTCGCGGTGAACCAGTTCCGGTTCGCCTGCGAATCCCAAAATACTGCCAAACTTGTCACTCGACTTGCCGAGTACCCGTCGCGTGTCTGCCACACTGTAGTTGCTCAAGCCGCGTGCGATTTCGACTCCCTGGCTGTTAATGCAAGAGACCAGATCGCCACGCAAGAATTGGCCATCGCAGGCGGTGACTCCAACCGCGAGCAGACTGGAGCCTTTTTCCGTCAATACCCGGCAGGCGCCATCGTCGAGGGTTAAGGTGCCTTTGGCGCGTAATTGATCGGCCAACCAGCGCTTGCGCGCATCGCGCGGTTTTTTGTCGCTGGTGAGCATCGTGCCCAGTGCCAGCCCTTGCGCCAGTTTTTTCAACACCTCAGGTTCTCTGCCATCGGCGATGA
>CAYULV010000004.1:34980-49224 GCA_964445655.1 uncultured Granulosicoccaceae bacterium
GCCACCTGCGCGCCGAGGGTGTCGTTGTCACCGAGTCGAATTTCATCGGTCGTGACTGTATCGTTTTCGTTAACAATCGCCAGCACACCATGCTTGAACAAGGTTGATAAGGTGGCGCGAGCATTCAGGTATCGCTGGCGATTGGCCAGATCCTCATGGGTCAGCAAGACCTGAGCGGTGAGTTTGTTGTAGCGCTCAAAACCGGTTTCGTAGGCCCGAATCAACCCCATTTGCCCCACAGCTGCTGCTGCCTGCAACTCATGAATGGCCGTGGGGCGTTGGCGCAAACTCAGTCGCGTCATGCCTTCGGCAATGGATCCACTGGATACCAGCACAACTTCGCGTTTGTCATCCATCAACGCGGCGATCTGTGTTGTCCACTGTTCAATGATGTCGTGATCGAGTCCAGCTCCATCAGCCGTCAATAACGATGAACCGACTTTTATGACCCAGCGTCGAGCGTCGCGTAAGCGGGTCCGCAACTGAGTCTCAGGCATTCGTGTTGCCCGAATCTTCTTGGCGCGTTACGTTGTCTGTAGCGTTTTTCTTTGCTCGTTCCGCAGCCTCACGCTCAGCAGCCAGTGCCTCTCGACGCGCTGTTTCCTCAGCTTCTTCACGCAAGTTTTCCAGCCGCGTCATGATGTCTGCGGCGAGGCGTTGTGTTCCTGCGCCACTGACCGCTGAAATCCGATAAATCGAACCCTGCCATTCAAGCTTGCCTTGCAGCGCTTCGACAATGGCCTCGCAATGCGCATCGACTTCATCTTCTGGCAGAAGATCTGTCTTGTTCAGTACTAGCCAACGCTCCTTGTCATACAGTGTCTGACTGTGCTTTTTCAGTTCAGCGACAATGCTGAGCGCACCCTCAATGGGGTCCGATTGATCAATTGGCGCAATGTCGATCAAATGCAGGAGCAGATGGGTGCGGCTTAAATGTTTGAGAAAGCGCACGCCGAGTCCATGCCCTTCGGCTGCACCTTCGATCAAGCCCGGAATGTCGGCCATGACAAAACTGCGATGTTCTTCAATACTGACCACACCAAGGTTTGGATGCAGTGTTGTAAATGGATAATCCGCCACCTTCGGTCGTGCTGATGACAGTTGGCGAATTAGTGTTGACTTGCCTGCGTTAGGTAAGCCGAGCAAGCCCACATCGGCCAGTACGCGAAGTTCGAGTTTCAGCTCTCTACGTTCGCCTTTGGTGCCGTCGGTTGTCTTCCGTGGGGCTTGGTTGGTTGAACTCTTGTAACGCGCATTGCCAAGGCCATGCCAGCCACCTTTGGCAACCAGCAAGCGTTCACCAGCCGTCTTCAGATCAGCGACAAGCTGTCCATTCTGGCGATCTCGGGCGATCGTACCAACCGGCACAAGCACAATGATGTCCTCACCGCCGGCCCCTGAACAATTGCGCCCTCGGCCGTTTTCACCGCGCTTTGCCAAATAGGTACGCTGGTGACGGAAGTCCGCCAGAGTGTTGAGGTTGTCTGTTGCCTCAAGGTACACGCTACCGCCGTCGCCGCCGTCGCCACCATCTGGGCCACCGCGAGGGACATACTTTTCACGGCGGAAGCTCATACAGCCGTTGCCGCCGTCCCCGGCGATAACATTGATGCGAGCTTCGTCTACAAATTTCACGATAAAAGGCCGGTCTTGAGTGGCGCGATCAGGGAACTGCGGAGCGCGGCAAAGTTTAGCGGAATTCGGGATGCAACACTGTTCGAATGACTGCGAGTAGCAACAAACACAAACTAGCTCTGTTCCCACTTTGTGACAGCCACGGCGCTTTGAGCGAGGCATTGAGACCCGTTCCGCATTCACGCGAAGCAGTAGGCCAGACTCGAAGTGATGCCGTGTTATTCGCCTGGATGTTGGGTTTGTCCACCGAAATTGACGCGGTTGCTGCGGCCAACGCCATTCTCCTTGTTGCCCATGAGCAGCTTGGAGAATCTGCAAGCGACTATCAGCGTGAAATTATTGTAGCGCTGACGCGTTACGTCAAAGAAGAGGGTAGTGTTCCCTCGTTACGACGTGCTGCTGGTCTGCCAAGGCCTCGCAACAACTGGCGTCTGCGGGAAGCGCGTCGGCGACGCAACAAAACCGGCGATTAGGGAAATTTGTCAGCTTTAAGCTGCCCGAATGCGATCTCGGGCTGCTTGATGGGCTGGCCAGTAAATTCAGCTGGCAGCTGCTGGAACGATATCAACGAATTTTCGGTTGTTCGCGCCGCGAGTGCTGAATGTCACTACACCATCTGCCTTGGCAAAAATCGTGTGATCCTTGCCACATCCGGCATTCACGCCCGCGTGGAAACGTGTTCCTCGCTGGCGCACGATGATGTTGCCAGCCAGCACGGCTTCGCCGCCGAACTTCTTCACGCCGAGGCGTTTGGATTCCGAATCGCGTCCGTTTCTAGTACTACCGCCTGCTTTCTTATGTGCCATGACTTGTGCCTTGTTCTGTTGCTCTTTACCGTTTGCAAGACCTTTGAGGTCTTTGTCAGCGCTTCAATCCGAGGGGTTTAGCCCGCGTTGATGCCGGTGATTTCGAGCTCGGTGTAATTTTGACGGTGACCTGCCTGCTTGCGATGATGCTTGCGGCGGCGAAATTTGACGATGCGAACCTTGTCGCCACGACCATGAGCGAGGACCTTGGCGTTAACTGAGGCGTTAGCGACCGTCGGTGCGCCCACGGTGACAGACTCACCACTGCCAACGAGCAAAACTTCAGCCAACTGAACCTGCTCGCCAGCCTCAGCTGTCAACGATTCAACCTTGAGCCGATCACCTTCGCTCACCCGATACTGCTTGCCACCGGTCTTGACTACCGCGTACATGGATACGTTCCTGAAATGTCGAGGCCATTCCCCAAAACACCGAGGCACGACCACAGGCGGCTCAATGCCGCGAAAAGCCCACAATCATAGCGTCCCGTCTCACCAGAGTCAATCATCTTTCGCATTCTGGACACCCACATCTTACAAGCTCTGGGATCCCCTTTTTGGACACCCACATTTGCCCTCCCGGGTGGAACAGCTTTTTTCCCCCTAATTCACTGCCGAAATGAAACTATTCGTCAGAAAACCTGTAAAACACTGGTATAGATCCCCCGATACGTAATACCTGATCAACCGCTTGTGACAGATACCGCTTCTACTCTTGCCCAACCTGGGCGCATGACCATTGCTGACGTTGGCGCTCTGATCGCTGACGGCATGACGGCCGTTGACACCCTGATTCGTGACAGCCTCAAGTCTGATGTTGCGTTGATCAATCAGTTGTCTAATTACATCATCGGCAGTGGTGGCAAACGCTTACGCCCGCAATTGGTCCTTCTCGCCAGTAAGGCGGCTGAGTCGATGGGGAGTGTGCCAACTGCGCATCACCCGGTAACCGTCGCGGCGATTATCGAATTCATACACACAGCCACCTTGCTGCACGATGACGTGGTCGATGCCTCTGACCTCAGGCGCGGTGCTGATACTGCCAACGCCATCTGGGGTAACGAAGCGGCCGTGCTGGTCGGTGACTTTCTCTATTCGCGATCGTTCGAAATGATGATTGATGTGCAAAGCATGGATGTCATGAGCATCCTCGCCTCCACCACCAATCGCATAGCAGAAGGCGAGGTCATGCAACTTTTGAATGTTCGTGAGCCGGATCTGACCGAGGAACGCTACATAGACGTTATCGAGGCCAAGACTGCACGTTTGTTTCAGGCGGCAACCGAACTCGGTGGTGTGCTGACAGGTGTCGATGCCGGGTGTCGGCGGGGTCTTGCGCAGTACGGCATGCATCTCGGTACCGCTTTCCAGATTGCGGATGACGTACTCGATTATCAGAGCGACAGCGAGACGATTGGTAAGAATGTTGGTGATGATCTGGCTGAAGGTAAAAACACGTTGCCACTGATTTACGCGATGCGAGATGGCAACGCAGCGCAGCGCGACCTGGTGGCCAACGCAATTCGCAACGCGGACATTAATGCTTTGGCTGATGTTATCGAAATAGTCAAGGACACCGGAGCGCTCGAGCGTTCCATGAAACGTGCGAGCGTAAGTTCGGCCGCCGCCATCAGCGCACTTGCGCCTCTCGAGCCGTCACCGTATCGTGATGCACTTGAATGTATTGCGGAATATTCGTTCAATCGCACATTGTAGTTGCAGAGCTGTAGTTGCAACGGTTCGCAACCGCGATACAGATTTCCTGCCGATGGCGGTTAGCCCTTATAATTTCTTATCGTTTGCGTACCCTTGGACGTCCACATGGCAGCGACACTTTTCCACGCCCGTTCGGGCAATAGCTTCAGAGCCGCCATAGGCACGGAGCTTTCACCGAAGCCTATTGCTCGTCAATTGCTGGACTTGGTACAAGGTGATCACAAATCGCCTGAACATCTTGCGCGTAATCCGGTGGGAGCCGTTCCTGTCTATGTTGAAGACGATAAAGTGCTTACCCAGTCAGGTGCGATACTGATATTGATGGTACGTCGTTGGCAGCCTAACTTGATTCCCGATGATGCGTGGCAATGCTCACAAGTCGAAGCCAGTTTTCTTACAGCGGTGGGTGATATAGCCGCGCAAAATGCGCATATGCGCTATATGGATTTCGACGAACGCAATGTGGAGTTTTTATCGAAACGTTTGTTGAATTCGATACGAGCGGCGTTTATCAACGTTGGTTCGCAACGGTATTTGTTCGGTGACGAGCTGTCGCTTGCAGATCTTGCTCACTATCCCGTCATACATATGCGGCGGGCATTGCTGGAGCAGGCAGGGGATTTTCAAGCTGTATTGGATTGGGCAGACAAGGTGCGTCAATTTCCCGCGGTGGCACGGGCCATTGACTACGCAGCTTTGGAATTACCGGCGTGAGCTTTAGTATTTCTTCGGAAAAGCATCAAGCCAAGCGCTGAAAGTAACCAGGCCCCAACTCCACCAATACCTGCACTACCACCACTACTGCCGGTATCCGAGTTATCGATCGCATCCTCGGCTGGCAAACCGCTAAGCGCGGAGCTTGTTTCTTCAAGAACATTCAATGCGGCGCGATTATCGGTATCTTGAGCGTCTTCAAACTGTTCCGTATTAATTTGCGCGACGACGAGTTGATCATCAAAACTTGCCAGTATGGCGGATACGGAAACAATATCGCGTTCACCTGCCTCGAGCGTGCTGTGACGACATACAAGGTTGGTTTCAGCAATGGAGCATCCGGCGGATGCATCGGTGAGAATCGTGTTTTCCGGGAATCGGGTTTCGGAAGTCAAGCCAGCTGCGGAACGTGTCAGATCAGAATTACTAACCTGAACTGCGATTTGTCGTTCAAGTGATGAGTTGACGCCGCTGGCAAACAATGAAACATTGACATCAATGTTTTCAGCAAAGCAGCCTCTCTCAAGAGTTGGCAATACACGTTGCAGGCTACAGGACGAAAACTCGGTAGTTGTTGCGCTGGACAGTTGCGACCACATGACGTTGCTTGGAAACGCATCCCCGGAAATCTGGCACTCGACATCATCATCGTGTATCGCGCCAAGGTTGTGTGCGATTTCATGCGCGGTAAGCAACATGTCAAACGGGAATGGCGTTGACATGCTGACATCGAATCCGTCACTTCGGCAAGCTGTATCAATCCAGCCGAGCCCGATCACTTGTGTGGGATCCTGATGTCCGGTGAACAAATGTACCAGCGCAAGGCTTGTTGGCAATTCAGCATCGCTTAACCTTGTAGTTCGAAAGGCCGATAATAATGTTGTAACATCGCCAGGCTGATCTCGCAGTGGGTCCGTTGTGGGGTCGTCGTATACGCGAATACTATCGACAATAAGCGCAAGCCCGAATTGCGATTGATAGAGCCCATCAACACCGTTAATGATGGTTAGTGCTCTCGCCAACCCACGGCCATTGTGATAGTCATTGAAACGACTGTCCAGCGCGATGCCGATTCGAGCGGCGCGTGTTACGACTTGGGGGATTGTATTTCGCGAATGCAAGGTGTCCGGGAAGACCGTATCGCTTTGGCCAATTTTTGTCAGCTTGTGAATTACTTGTCCGTCTTGTGTTTGTAAATTGCCGCTGGCTAGCTGTGGCAAATACAAACGATAAAGCTGTCCGCCACGCTCGATAAATCCATCATAGGTTTGGACGCCGTCTATGGTATCTGTGCTGAGGCGTACCCATGATTCTTTGTCATCAGCGACGATACCTTGATGAAAATTTGGTATTTCGTGTAGAACCCGTTGCAGGGTGTCGGATTCGCCAAGTAATTTATTTCGACGCAGCGTGAGTCGCCATGTGCCATCCTTGGTCAAAATTTCAAGCTCACCTACGTCTTCTTCATTTGCTATCGAAGTTATGGTGTCTGAGATGATCGTGACATCTTGCGTCGATATTGCGTTCGGCAAACTGGCGTTGTGATTTTTGACACTGCCGATGGGTGCAAGGGATTTTGCAAGTGCGGATTGCGCCAGCAGCTGTAACGTAAAAATCCCCAGCAATAGACCCATTCGCCTTATAGGCGAAGTTGGAATGTAGATTTTCTGGCGAACGCTGGACATGCTCCTAGTGTATCAGCGCTAGCTTGCTGATCGCTCCTCTGCCAGGTTAATCTGTGGTCTGATCGAGAATTGTATTGGCGACTTCATAGCGGCAATCGCCGGGTTTCAATGCAGCAAGCTTGAATGGGCCGATAGATGTGCGAATCAGTCGCAATGTTGGATAGCCAACTGCTGCAGTCATGCGGCGAATTTGTCGATTGCGTCCTTCTGTTAGTCCGATCTCGATCCAGCTTGTCGGGATCGATTTGCGAAACCTTACAGGCGGGTTCCGTGTCCAGAGCCAGTCAGGTTCTTCTGCCGCGTTGGCAAACAAGGCACTCGAATTACCATCTTTCAATGTGACGCCGTTTGTCAATTGCTGCAAAGACGTTGAATCGATCGCACCATCCACCTGTACCAGATAGGTTTTTGGCAACTTGAATCGTGGGTGGCTAATCCGTTGTTGTAGTTTGCCATCATTGGTCAACAGAAGCAGGCCTTCGCTATCGCGATCGAGTCTGCCGGCAGCGTAGTAACCGGGTGCATCGATAAAATCAGCAAGCGTCTGCCGACCATCCTGATCGGTGAATTGGCACAATACATCAAAGGGCTTGTTGAATAAAAGGACTCGCGTTTGCACTGATGACTTGCTTTTCATGAAAGTACTTTTCATGGGTATATTTTCACGCAAGGCGGGCTGCAACCGACGCCGCATTTTGTTCAGTAAAGCCCAAGGCGAATAGTTGTTCGGACACGGCCTCAGGTGTCACAACTTCGCGTTTCAAATCTTCCAGTGAGAGCGAAATATCTTCGTCGTAAATCAAGCCGGTCAATTTACGTGCTAGATATATGTCTTCCTTGTGTTCGTACAGCAGACGACTGACACGGGGTGCTCCACGGAATCCCATCATCGCGACTTCCCCAAGATTTTCCAACAGCTTTTCTATGGAGTCCCACTTGACCAGTAATTTCGCCGCTGTTGTTGGGCCAACACCTGGCACGCCTGGAATGTTATCGCTCTTGTCACCCGCCAGGGCCAACCAGTCGGGTATCTGATCTGGTCGGATCTTGAAGCGCTTGATGAGATCATCGAAACTCATGCGCAACTGTTTACTGTAGTTCCAATAGGTATCTTGTTCGGTAATGAACTGAGCCAGATCCTTGTCCCCTGTCACAATGGTCACCGGCATCGATACTTTGTTTGCAAGTTGGGCAAACTGTCCGATGATGTCGTCGGCTTCTACGCGGGGACTTCCCTGTGCAAAAATGCCCATTGCCGAAGCAACCTGCTTGCATGTCCCGAATTGGGGGGCCAAGTCCAGCGGCGCTGGTGGACGATCTGCCTTGTACTCCGGATAGATCGAGTTACGAATGCCTTGGCGAAAACACTCGTCAAAAGCGCAAGCCATATGCGACGGCTTGGTGTGCCGCATGACATCTGCCAGTGTATTGGCGAAACCCATGACTGCATTGGCTGGGTTGCCAAAACGATCCGTAAGCGAGGCCGGCATACTTTGCCAGCCACGAAAGATATAGATACTGGAATCAAGAAGAACAAGCATGTCAGTTTGTGTTCGATCAATCCGACAGTATGCGCATATTTAACGGATGATGCAGCGTCAGTTTAGGGCGAGCGCGCTCTCCACCGACCCAGCCACGAATCTCAACGCGTTTGCCGACAAGTTCATTGCCAGGTGGCGCAACAGACCAATGTTTTCCTAGCGTTGCGCTGATCCCATTGCTGAAACGAACGGTGGATTGATTGCCGTGAGAGTTGATGGACGTGATGCTGGTTTTCATCACCTTGAACCCACGGCTGTCACGGCCAAGCGTATCACCGTCGATAAACCATTCTGATGGTGTTTCCCAAATGCCCAAGGATTTGGTGCGAGCTTCGCTCTCGAGAGTGAAATGATGGTCTGCACAGAGAGTGTTTTGCGCGACTGCGACAGCAGTGGCGTGTCCACGTCGAATCAGCTCTGCGCCGACACTGACGCTATCCTCGTTGAGCACATGGGCCAGACGACGCCCGTGTCGATCGTGACGCTCTGGGCCAGCGATCAATGTGATCTCGCGGTTACCGACCAATGATCGCAACGTATCCGTGGCGGTTCGAGCACTGGCTCTCGACGCTTGCGACCTGGCGTTGAGTTCCAGTGTGTTGATGCCGATGATGCGGACACGTTGTCCATTGGTCAGCACCAAGGTGTCTCCGTCGGTCACTTTTGCGACGTGGGCAGCATCGGAACTTCGTTTTCTAAGGCAGCTGGCCAACGAGGAGTCACTGGCATGCACCGCTGTGTTTGCGATGAGCAGACAGAGGCCGGTCATGAGCCCCGTCGCGAAACCACCGTTGTGGTGTCGGTAAATTGTATTCAACACAAAAAGGGCGCCCATTTAGGCGCCCTCTCGATCTGACTATAAACGGGCACCGTCCGTGTGCCGACTGACGCTTTATTTGGCGCCGTAACGTCTACGGAATTTATCGACCTGACCAGCTGTGTCCATGACTTTCTGCTTGCCGGTATAAAACGGATGGCAGGAGGCGCAGACTTCAACGCTGATATCTTTACCGGCGGTCGAGCCAGTTTCGAAAGCGTTGCCACAGCTACAGGTGACGTTGATTTGTTTGTACTCTGGGTGGATATCCGGTTTCATGATTTTCGCTTGTGTGCCCGGGTAAAAATTAGGAGATGGATACTAGGGCCGTGGGGCGCAAATTGCAAGCCTCGGCGTCAAGCCCATGGCCATCTCGCCGCTATTTCCCTCAGTATCCGACACATATCAGGTACCGCCCATGCTTTGGCGACTTCTCGGCAAGCTCCTGTTCAGGACCATGGCATCCCTGGTCCTTGTGCTTGGGGTGCTCAGTTATGGCCACTATCTGCGTGGTGGGGATCCCGGCTCGCTTTGGAAAAACGTCGCGGGTGACGGCGCTCAGCGAATTGTGGGTGTCCTAAATGGATCACTCGATGGGCTGAAGCGGGGTGCTGGCGATACTTTTGCTGCGTTGCGCTCTGGTGTGGGTAGCGAGGAGACTGCAGGGAAGGCGGTGATCTTAACGTGGCAAGATGCCGACGGCGTCACACATTTCAGCCAGACTGCACCGACTGGTGTTGTAAGTCGAACGGTGACTATAGACCCCAATGTCAATGTGCTTGTGCCGGTTCAGCAACCGTTTTCAAGCGAGACGGAGACGTCTGGTGTCACTGGCTCTTTGGGGACGGCCGATGTGATAGACGATGACTTACGCGATTTGCGTGCAATTGGCGGCCTGCCTGGAGTTCCTGCGCAGTTCTAACTACCCCAGTAAAGTTTTGTTGGCGCGATACGGTTCTTGTTGTGTTGATCGATCAGTGGTAGCACCTAGCGCTGAACTTCAGCCTATGAAAGCCAAGCTCAAGTAATGCCGATACCCACTCTGTATCGAATAGCACCAGAGATCAGCACATCGTCGGCAGGCACGCTACCGCTAAGCCTTAGAACAACGTCATACCCATCAGACGCTTCGAGAAAATCCAGCACATCGGTGTCACGCGCCACAACGGTTAGTACCAGCTCTCTTGCGGCGGTTCCAAACTGCGGATCTCCATCTGGCAACGTCGCTATCAGTAGCTCGTTGCTTGTGCCGTTGAAGTTGGCTCGAATGAAAATACTGAGGCCTGTGAGGAAATCGAAACTGTCTTCTGCGCCATCGTCGTTGCTGTCTTGCTCCGATATATCGAGGATGTTTAGCGTCATGTTGCGGACCCTAACGAAAGTCACAAAGGACGAACTAGAGCCAAGGTCAATAGGAGGATTGGCAATGGCAGCTCCCAGAGAGATCTGCAATGCGGAGGGAATGGGTGCACCGGGGATACGGATCGTTGGAAGTTGATCGGTCCTGGCTTGCGTGCCGAGTGTGGTGTCGCATCCGGTGAAAAAGGTCGCCAGTGCTAGGAGGAGGCATAGTCGGTACATGGGCATCTTTGGCTAGTGTTGTCCGCGCCGGCCCGATATTATTATCGAGCCGGCACGTTGGCAAGTAGCTACTCTTATAATAGTGAGTTGTTTACTTAGAACCCAGCTACACCGACAAACTGTCCTGCACGGAACAAGTCAGTATCAACAATTTCCGCTTCCTGCATTCTAGTCAGTGAACCGTCTTCGCCAATTTCAAATTGAGCGATACGTCCATCGTTGTTGACCACTTGGTACAGGAAGGGATAAACGATTTCGGCATCAAGTACGCCTACGCCATTTTGCGTGTCATCGCCTTCTACATCTGTGGTTCCAGCTGATGACTCGAGTACGGTTAAACCACCTTCGTCGCCTACTGCATAGCTAGTGATGACACCGTCTGGCGTGTTACTGACGTAAGCGAAGTCTCCCGTAGGCGTTTCTACAAACTCAACCCAGCAACCGAAGGTATGACCGGTTACCAAAGGATCGCCTTCAACACCTGAACTCAAAGAGATTCCTGTCAACGCACCGTTTTCTTCAATACGGTAGGAGGACAAGGCACTTAAGCCAGTAGCACCGTTGTTACCTTCTGATACCAGCAGGATTGATCCACCTTCGACCGGATACAAATCGGTACCGAATGGCTGTTCGGTAATGCTTGGGATCTCCGTTATACGCACCTCGCCATCGTCATAGCGCAGCGGCAAGAAATTTGCGTCAAGCCGTACGTGAACAATGTTGTTGGTACGTCGTTCGGTTATGTAAAGATCGGTTCCTGTATCTGAAAATTCTACCGATCCGGCATTTGCACCAATGCCTGGCATCTCAGACCCTTCTAGCTGTGTGAGAGATCCATCATCTCCGACACGAAATCCGATGAGGCTGGCATTGACACGATTTCTATCTGCAGGAAGTGTGTCAAGTTCATTGCCAGCTTCGTCAACGAAGTTACCTGTATTCACGACATACAGGATGTCTTCAAACATCGTCAAGGAAACAGGATTCTGAGAACCACTCGCACCCCCGGTAGGCACATTGAGGTCGGCCGGTGTTAAAGAATAATCCTCATTGATGACGAAGGAACTGATGGATTCACTACCCGCATTCACAGCAAAGACAAAGCGTTCATCTTTCGAGACAATCAACGGGTCCTGTGATGCCAATGGATTCGCACCACTGTTGCGAATATTCTCTCCAATGCCTCCCGTATCGTAAACGCCTAACAAGGACAAGGTCCCGTCCGACGCTCGTGAATAGGCTGCAACCTGATTGACACTGTCCGGTAGTGATGCCGCATCTTCCGAGGCCGAAATTTGCTGCGACGGATCGTGCTGATTGGTCAGTGCGTATATGGCTCCTGCTCCGGCAGCCCCAACACCGTCGTTGAGTACATCGTCATCACCATCTGGAAATGCCACGACGATTTGATCGTCGTCGTTGGTCGAGATCGTTAAGTCAATGGTCTCCCCATCTTCAAGGCTTGCTTGAAAATCTTCGATCGTTCCCTGTCCGCAGGCAGACAGTCCAATAAGGGCTGTCGCACTGGCCGTCATCACCAGGCTGTTTCTCAGCCCGGATCTGTTCCGGGCTGAGTTATAGCTTCTTACTTTCATCATAAAACTCCTAAATAATCAATATATTTGTTTTGTTATAAGTATCAATCATTAGAATGAAATGATGCCTTGCGTGTTTAGCAGCGGAAGATTGCCGCTAACTTCTTGTACCAGTGTCAGATCGCCACCGTCGACAGCGAAAACACCAACAGTTCCAGTAAGACCGAACAGCTGATAGAGGAATCGACCATCGTCTGTAATGTCGAGATCTACCCAACCATCAGAAGTGCCAAACGCGACAGCAGGGTCAGGACTTGTTGGCTGGTTACCGATAGCTCCGAGTTCTGAAACCAATTCAACGTTGCCTGTGTCGTCAGTGAAGCGATAAGTAGAGATTGAAGCGTCAAGAGCATTCGATACCCAGAAGTATTCGCCGTCTGGTGACATAACGATCCAGCAAGCGGTTCGCTGACCAACAGTCGGTGTTTGACCTGCGAGTAAGTCAAGCTGTGTACCATCTAGTGTTCCACCTTCACCGATCTGATAAACGGAAACTGAACCGGTTTGTAAGCCAGGGAAGATTGGTGGCTCACCTTCTGAACGAAACTCTCGAGCTTCGGTGACGATCGCGAAAGTGCCGTTGGAGCGATCAACAACTTCAAATCCGATAGCTGACGGTAGGTTACGACCTTCGGAATTGCCTCGAGGGGTTGAAGTTGCACCAGCTGTAGCTGTTTCGGTTGGTACACCGTTTTCGTCAATGCCGAATACCACGATGGAGTCATCGTTACCGCTTGCCAATGCCGCGGAACCCGCATTGATGCTTGTGATCGCAATGTATTCACCGTCTGGAGTAAATCGGACTGCCGCAGGTCGATTGTCCAGTTCTCTGCGAGAGCCAGGTATGCCTGTGAGGTTACCGTCTTCGAATGTGTATCCGTAGATGGAGCCTTCTTGATCTGGCTCACCCGCAAATTCGCCATCAGCATCAATATTTGTTACGTAAACAATGCCGTCGTTATAAGCAAGGCTGTTTGGTCCTACACCAAGTGTGTCCTCAACATCCACGACTTCGAGGCTCATATCGTCATTGATAGCCATTACAGTAATCGTGTTACTGCCTGCATTAACCGCCATCAGGTATTCGTTGTCGGGTGTGTTGATTAATGAGTAGGCCGAGATCAGAGGATCAAGCCCCTCAGGCCCATCAAAGTCTCCGCCTTGACCTTCGGTTGCGAACTCTCCGACGAGACTCAGTGTGCCATCGTCAGCACGTGCGTAGGCGACGATCGTATTTTCGTCAAGGATATTACTCATAGCGAAAACGCCACCAGCAGGGCTGGCACCATCATCCAATGCGTCGTCACCAGATGCACCGATTACAATATTTCCATCATCGTCCGTAGAGATAGAGATATCGACATCGTCACCGTTTTCCAAACCCGATTCAATCGCGGCCAAGGTGCCGTTAGAAGAATCGCATGCCGAAAGAACCAAAGCCGCCGGTATGGTGAGGGCGAACAGAGTGTTCATTTTATTTTTCTTGGGAACTTTTCGATGGATCATATTTATATTTCCGTATGTGGTTGTGAACGAAAGGTGCAACAAGTTACGTAGTTGTAAATGTTCTGCACTGTTCAAACTGATGTCGATATTTTGGCAAGGTTCAGTACATCACACCGTTGTAAAGTATGGTCACGAAACTTCCAATGGCGTTGCATATGAAAACTGTTTAAACAGCTGATTCACAACGATATGTTTTGAGTTATCACGTTTCTATAACAAGATAATGTTGGCCTCGTGATAGTTGAATTGACCGACAATGCACATCTTGTTCACGCGAGTTCGGAGTCGTTGAAAAATACGCAAGAGAACTTGGATGGATTTTTATTTCAACGACAATACACAACTGTATTTCCGGTTCTGAGATGTCAGCGGCCGCCTTTGATCCGGCTGGCATGTAGCTCTAACGCTTAGTCACTCTCTTAATTTATCTGACTAAGACGCTATACCTTAGTAATTCTCGAATTTTCGTTTGTCTTTTTCGCGTTAACGTTTATGTGCTTGCAAGACGCTGACGTGCTGTGCCGCCTTTAGCTAACTTCTTGAAGTTACAATGGTCGTTTTCGAGTTGTCAGAAGCTAGTCATTGCACGCAGAAGTAAGTGAGTAGTATGTTGCGTGTTGCGTGTTGCGTGTTGCGTGTTGCGTGTTGC
>CAYULV010000005.1:0-3757 GCA_964445655.1 uncultured Granulosicoccaceae bacterium
CGATATGCTCATTGACCGATGCGTCCTTCTCGATGAACAGATCACTCGATGGCACATAGGCTTCTGGCTGGTAGTAGTCGTAGTAGGAGACGAAATACTCGACGGCGTTGTTAGGGAAAAACTCCTTGAATTCACCGTAGAGCTGCGCCGCCAGAGTTTTGTTCGGGGCCAGTACGATGGCAGGACGCTGCTGCGCCTGTACCAGGTTGGCTATCGTGAACGTCTTGCCTGATCCGGTGACCCCAAGCAGGGTCTGATAGGCCAATCCATCTTCGATACCCGAGGTCAGATCCCGGATTGCAGCCGGCTGGTGTCCGGAAGGCGAGTAGCTCGTCTGCAATTCGAAATGTTTGGACATAGGGTCGGGTCGCGGCTGATTGCCGACTATTGTACATCGAAGCTGTGATTGACCCGAAAATTGCTAGCACCAACGTTGACCTTGAACGCTGACGGCACTACACTCTCGTCCGCTGTTCCCCGGTAGCTCAGTTGGTAGAGCAAATGACTGTTAATCATTGGGTCGCTGGTTCGAGCCCGGCCCGGGGAGCCACTTATTCGTGAAGATGCACAGGCACTCTTAAGCTTTTGCATAAAAAAGGCCCTCCATTTAGAGGGCCTTTTGCTATTTTTGGGTCTGCTTTTAACGTGCGTACTTCATATACGCACGGTCGGTCAATCTACTGATTACGTTCCTTCAACAACGATTTCAGAATATTTTTGATCGCCGGTTTTTCGGCTGGCAAATCGCCATTGGGCTGCGCCGCCGGCACCTCCTCGACAACTTGCGGTTCGATCGGCTCGCCAGGCTCTGAGGCGGCCTCGGCCTGATTACTCTGATCTTCCGTATTGCCATGTTGCATGGCTTCGCGCTCACGCAAATAGCGTTCGTAGTGTTCATCGTCACCATTCAAGTCAGCCGCATGTTCAACAGAGGCTGGCACATGTCCTGGCGGATCGATCAGAATCGCTGCACTTTCCAGCGACAACAAGGCTCCTTGTTGCACAGAGTCACGAATATCACTCATATCAGCGACGGAAAAAGAACCTTGGGCTGCAATAGCGTCAAGCTCGGTAAAAACCGGTAACGACTGCACCACTGACTCCACATCAATATCTTGGCCGGGTTCAATGCTTGCCAGTGCGACGGGCACTGAATCGAGAATCGTGATGACTGAGGCGATGCAATCCTGATCGCCGGTAAAATGCAGATCACGTACAGGATTAACACCATCAACCGCATCAAGTCTGAGATCTATCGAGTGCTTTTGTACGATACTGGCGCAGGCGGAATACAACATATCGATGCCATCGATTGCTCGCGCAACGCGATCAGGATCCGCCGCGAAAACTGAAGAATCAGTTAGTCTGACAACCAATCTTGCTTCATCGGTGCCTAGCGGAAAACGAGCATAGGGATGAGCATCCGCGGCCACCGGCTGCGTAGCTCCCTCCAGTAAACCAAGCATGCCTGGCAAATGACTCGTAGCGAAAAGTATGCGACTTTGCAGCCGGACCAATTCTCCGCGCACGGCTTTTGGGTCAGCCTCGGGACTGAGCAAGCTATGCCAGTATTCAGTTGTGCCGAGTTTGTCGAGATGTAACACCGCAACGACCCGACGTTCGTCTGATGACAGGGCATCGAAACGACCGACGATAGTCGCACCCGCATTGCCAAGCCGAGCTGCGGCGGCAGTGCGTTGTTCGTCTTTGGCAACCCGAAACTGATCGACCAGCGCCTTGACATCAGACCTGATTAACGTATCAATTATCTTGGTTACGGCCATACGCAGTTGAGCTGCGTGCATGTGGAGCTCCGGGCGAAATATTACTTAAGTACCCATTTCTATCGGCCAAGTTCAATTCTGCTGAAGCTCTTCGCCGGAACTCAGGTGTATTTGGTCGGGACGGAGTGATTCGAACACTCGACCCCCACAACCCCATTGTGGTGCGCTACCAGGCTGCGCCACGCCCCGTCCAAGCCGTAGAGCATAACGCAATAAGACAGGAATTGGGCAGGAATCGGATGATAGTGCCGGGCAATTAACTCGTGCGCAAAATGCGCAAAAGGTCCTCAAGTTCTGAGCGAAGCTGACGCATCATCTGCTGCGATTGAGCGTTGTCGTCCTTGACAGCGTCACCTGCCAGATGCAGACGCGCCCCGCCGATGGTGTAACCCTCAGAGTACAGAAGACTACGAATCTGACGAATCAGCATGACATCGTGTCGCTGATAATAGCGGCGGTTACCCCGGCGCTTGACCGGTGTCAGATCCGGGAATTCCTGCTCCCAGTATCTCAGCACATGAGGTTTGACCTGACACAAGTCACTGACCTCACCAATGGTGAAGTAACGCTTGTTGGGTATCGTTGGCAGTTCGTTATTGTTGCTGATTTCCAGCATAGGCTTCTACACGCGCTTTGAGTTTTTGCCCTGGTCTGAAGGTCACTACCCGGCGAGCCGATATGGGTATTTCCTCGCCTGTTTTTGGGTTACGACCTGGACGCGGACTTTTGTCTCTTAGAATGAAGTTCCCGAATCCGGACAGCTTAACATCATGACCGGACTCGAGCGCAACCCTAATCTCTTCAAAGAACTGTTCGACAAATTCCTTGGCCTCTCGCTTGTTGAGACCGAGCTCGTCGAACAACATTTCTGCCATAAGAGCTTTTGTAAGCGCCATCTCATACCCTAAGTACCGCGCCGTGCTGCTTACCCAGTGCATCGACAATGGAGGTAAGCGTACGCTCGACTTCAGAGTCCTCTAGAGTGCGCGAAAAATCCTGTAAAATCAAGCCTATGGCAATACTTTTCTTGCCATCGGCAAGCTTGTCACCGAGGTACACGTCAAAAATCCGAACATCCTGCAGTACGGATGGGGCAGTCTCGCGAATCGTGTTGATCAGCTCGCCGTAGCTCACAGATTCGTCCACCAGCAAGGCAATGTCTCGGCGAGCCTGTGGGAAACGCGACAAAGCAGTGGCGCTGGGTACGCGCGCATGCTGTAAAGCATCCAGGGCGATCTCGAATACGATGGGCATTTCGCTCAAATCGAGCTCACCGGCAAGACTGGGGCTCAAAGCGCCGATATAGCCCACCACAGTGTCATTCACGGCAATGCCTGCCCGCTGCCCCGGGTGCAGCATGGCGAGGTCGCTAGGGACAAAACTCACCGCGACACCATTTGCTGACGCAACCAGTGCCTCAACATCCGCCTTCAGACTGAAAAAGCTCGCAGCAGCGGAACCACTATTCCAGTTTTCTGCGTGGTGTTGACCGTAAACAAGACCTGCCAACATGCTTTGCTGCTGCAAGGTTTTATCGATCTGCAGGTCGTCTCCCCAGTCGGCGGCAATATATTCATCCAGCTCGCCAAGCACAGCCTCTTGAGGATTCGGTAGAAATCGCAGCCCAGTTTCAAAAATCTGCATGGATGAAATTTGCCGGCTCTGATTGTGCTTCAGAGTCTGCAGCAAACCGCCAATCAGCGTCGTTCGCATGACAGCCAGTTCGCTGGATATAGGGTTGGCCAACGCCAACGCTTCGAGATCGGGGCGCAAGGTCGACTGCATATCCGCATCAACAAAACTGTAGGTCACCACTTCCTGAAAACCACGATGCATCAGTTGACGCTTGATCGCGTTAACCTCGATTCGTGTCTCGGGAACGTCGCGAAATTGTGGTCGATGCGCCGGGTATGTGCGCGGCAAGGCATCGAAGCCTATGACTCGTGCAACTTCCTCAACATAGTCTTCTTCAA
>CAYULV010000005.1:3857-36980 GCA_964445655.1 uncultured Granulosicoccaceae bacterium
GGCAAGGCATCGAAGCCTATGACTCGTGCAACTTCCTCAACATAGTCTTCTTCAATCGCCAGATCGTAACGATAACTCGGCGGGGTGACATCCCAGCCCTTGTCATGACGCTCATGTTTTATACCCAGTCGGGTAAAGATGTCGTCGATTTTGCCGTCATCCGGTTCGATACCAAGCATCGAAATAATGCGTTGTCGGCGCACGGTGATCGTTGTGCGTTGCGGCATCCGTGATTCGACAACTTGATCTGCCACAGGCCCTGCCTTTCCGCCAGAGATGTTCTTCAACAAACCGGTAGCGTACTCAATCGCTTCAATCTGGCCGTCCGGGTTGACGCCTCGCTCGTAACGATGTGAGGAATCGGTATGACAGCCATAATGACGCGGCTTGCCGATAACAAGTTCAGGCAGAAAAAGAGCGCACTCAAAGAATACGTGTTTGGTGTTTTCATCGACACCGGTATCGGCGCCACCCATGATGCCTGCAATACTGACTGGACCACGGTCATCCGCGATGACGGTAGTGTCGGCGTTGAGCACAACATCTCGACCATCGAGCAAGGTCAGCCTCTCACCGGTTTTTGCCAGCCGTACCTGAATGGGACCTTGCAGCTTGTCGAGATCGAAAGCATGCATGGGTTGTCCCAGTTCGAGCATCACGTAATTGGTGATATCAACAGCCGGGTTGATCGATCGCACACCACTTCGACGCAAACGTTCAACCATCCAGCTTGGCGAACTGGTTTGCATGTCAACATCGCGAACCACTCTGGATGCAAAGCGCACACAGGCGGAAGCATCATCAATCAGAACCGGCCAGATCTCTTCATGCTGAGACGCGATCGGATTTATTTCACGTAATTGCAAAGGTAAATTGTTCTTCGCCGATATCTCTCGCGCGATACCACGAATGCTCAGACAATCGCCACGATCGGGGGTCAGATCAATATCGATGATGGTGTCATCAAGCTCAAGATAAGCCGTCAAGGAGGTGCCTATTGGTGCATTGGCGGGTAATTCGAGAATGCCATCAGATTCTTCCGACAGCATGAGCTCGGCGCCTGAACACAACATGCCGCGTGACTCGACACCACGAAGTTTTGATTTTCGAATCTTTGTACCATCAGGCAGTTTCCCGCCGACATTGGCCAGCGCGGTCAACATGCCTTCACGCACATTGGGCGCACCACAGACCACTTGCACCAATTCACTTTCGCCGTTGTCGACCTCACAGACGCGCAAGCGATCAGCATCAGGATGCTGCTTGGCGTTAACCACTCTGGCGACCACGATATCCTTGAACCCCGGCATCGCTGACTCAACGTCGTCAACCTCAAGGCCAAGAAAAGTCAATTGGTCAGTCAGGGCATTCGTGTCAATCGGAGGATTGACCCACTCGCGTAACCATCGTTCGCTGAATTTCATCGTCTTATTCCTGACTGGCGATCAGTGAAACTGCGCCAGAAAGCGCAAGTCATTCTCGAAAAACTGACGTAAGTCGGTCACGCCATAGCGCAGCATGGCAAGACGTTCGACTCCTAAGCCAAACGCGTAGCCCGAAAACTCTTCGGTATCGATACCAACCGACTGAAACACCTTTGGGTGCACCAAGCCCGAACCCAACACCTCTAGCCAAGGCCCTTTATTGATACGAATATCGACTTCAGCCGACGGCTCGGTGAACGGAAAGTAGGATGGGCGAAAACGAATCTCACAATGATCCTGATCGAAAAATGTGGTCAGAAAACTTTCCAGATGCCCCATAAGATCGGACATCGATACCTGACGATCAACGAGCAAGCCCTCGATCTGATGAAACATCGGTGAGTGCGTCTGATCCGAATCACAGCGGTAAACACGCCCGGGGGCAATGATGCGCACCGGCGGTTGATGCTTCTCCATATAGCGAACCTGCACGGTCGACGTATGCGTGCGCAGCAAACGATTGACATCAAAATAAAAGGTATCGTGCATTGCCCTCGCCGGGTGATGCGCCGGAATATTCAGCGCCTCGAAGTTGTGATAGTCATCTTCGATTTCCGGGCCTAAGGCCACATCAAATCCAAGCTGTTGAAACAGCGCACTGATTCGCTCGATCGTCAGGGTGATTGGATGCAAACCGCCACGCGGAGTACCCGCACCGGGTAACGTTATATCCAGTGCATCCTGACTGAGTTTCGCCGCAAGCGCCGCATCATCGAGTACAACACGGCGCTCATCAATCAAACCTTGTACAACAAGCTTTGCCTGATTGACTGCTTGTCCTGCCGCTGGCTTTTCAGCCGCCGGTAACTGACCAATTGATTTAAGTACTCCGGTCAAGCGGCCTTTCTTGCCAAGCAACTCCACTCGCACCGCTTCTAGTGCGTCAAGTGAATTGGCTTCGGCAACGATGTCGCTGGCGTCGCTAATCAGACTTTCAAGATCGAGTGACATGTGATGTCTTCCCGTAATCCATGGTTGGTTGAATTTCTGTCTACAGCATGGATGGCCATAAAATCACGGCCATAAAAAAGGGAATACCGAACGTGTCGGTACTCCCTGTGTCGATAAAGCGTTGATACGCAACTGGCAGATAATGCCGGATGCGTTCGGTCAAGCAGTATTAAGCCTGTGGCAGGCTCGCCGGCAAGCTTGCCTTCGCCTTATCGACGATGGCGCTAAACGCGGGTGCATCTGCAATGGCAAGATCCGCCAACATCTTTCGATCGATATCGATCTCAGCGATCTTCAAGCCTTGCATCAGGCGGCTGTAGGTAATACCGTTTTCCCTTGCTGCAGCATTGATGCGCGCAATCCAGAGGCGACGAAATACGCGCTTTTTGGCTTTACGGTCGCGATAGGCATACTGCCCTGCTTTGGTAACCGCCTGTTTGGCAACGCGAAATACCCGACTACGCGCACCGCGGTAGCCTTTCGCCTGCTTCAGGACTTTCTTGTGACTGGCGCGGGCCGTAACCCCTCTTTTTACTCTTGGCATAGTCGGCTCCTAGCGATTATTCGGCAACATGCGTTTGATCAGGACCACATCGTTCTCATGGACCATGTCGTTACCACGAAGGTGACGCTTACGCTTGGTGCTTTTCTTGGTCAGGATATGCCGCATGTGCGAGCTCTTGCGTTTGTAACCGCCAGACCCCGTACGCTTGAAGCGCTTGGCCGCCCCGGAGACGGATTTCTGCTTGTTGGACACTGTTGGACTCCAATTGTTAGGAGGGCAAGCCCTCGCGAGTGTAAAACCGGTGACGTCGTAGTGTCGGTACGCCACTCGGTTGTCGATAATACGATTGTCAAAATTGATCTTTCACAATCCTCGAATAACTGAGTTCGAAGATTGCCCTACAAACTTAACCCTGCTTAAAACTTAACTCTTCTTGCGCGGCGCCATGACCATCACCATCTGACGCCCTTCCAGTTTTGGAAACTGCTCGACTGTGCCAAGTTCGGATAAATCCTCCTCGACTCGTTTGAGCAACTGCGCCCCAAGTTCCCGATGGGCCATTTCCCGGCCACGGAATCTCAGCGTGATTTTTGTCTTGTCGCCATTTTCCAGAAACCTCACAAGGTTTCGGAGTTTGACCTGGTAATCCCCATCTTCCGTACCCGGCCGAAACTTTATTTCTTTCAGCTGAGCAGTCTTCTGTTTCTTCTTGCCGGCGTTCTGTTTCTTGTTCGCCTCGAACTTGAACCGGCCATGGTCCATGATTTTGCAAACCGGTGGCGATACGTTCGGTGATATTTCGACCAGATCCAATCCGGCCTCAACCGCTGTCGCCAACGCTCTTTCAATCGGCACGACGCCGATCTGTTCACCTTCCGCCGAAATCAGACGCACTTCCGTGACATCGATCTCTTCGTTCTTGCGGTTGACCTTTTTTGCAGAGATAGGTCAGCCCTCCACCGTCGCATCTGCTGCACTGCGCAGCGCGACCTCGTTCTTTAACATCAAATTCAAGTCTTCCAGTTTAATGACGCCGAGATCCTTGCCATCACGAGTACGCACTGCCAGCGAGTCACTTTCGACCTCTCGATCGCCCGCGACCAGCAGGTAAGGCACACGTTGCAAGGTCCATTCACGGATCTTGAAGCCAATCTTCTCGTTCCGCAAATCTGTCTCGACACGTAACCCGCTATTTTGCAACACTTTCGCCGCTTCCACAACGAAAGATGACTGCTTATCCGTAATATTCATGACAACCACTTGTGTCGGCGCAAGCCATAATGGCAACTTGCCCTCGAAATTCTCGATCAGAATCCCGATAAACCGCTCGAAAGAGCCCAAAATTGCCCGGTGTAACATGACGGGAACCTGACGCTCACCGGTCTCGTCGACGTAACTGGCATCGAGGCGCCCCGGCATGGAGAAATCCACCTGCATGGTGCCGCACTGCCAGACTCGGCCAATACAGTCTTTCAGGGAAAATTCTATTTTTGGCCCGTAGAAAGCGCCCTCACCCGGCAGCTCTTCCCACGGCAACCCCTTGGCGTCGAGCGCATCAGCCAGCGCTTTTTCCGATTTGTCCCAGGCTTCATCGCTGCCCACCCGATTAGGTGGACGGGTCGACAAGCGGTAGATCACCTCGGTAAAGCCAAAATCGTCATAGACCTTGTGCAGAAAATCGATGAACTGAGACACTTCTTCCTGAATCTGGGATTCAGTACAGAAGATGTGCCCGTCATCCTGGGTAAACGCACGAACCCGCATGATGCCGTGCAGCGCACCGGACATCTCGTTGCGATGACAGGAGCCGAACTCGGCAAGACGCATGGGAAGATCCCGATAGCTTTTCAGCCCTTGATTGAACACCTGTACATGACAGGGGCAATTCATCGGTTTGACCGCGTACTGCCGATCATCCGTTTTGACGGTAAACATGTCATCACTGAATTTGTCGGCGTGACCGCTACGCTCCCACAAGGAAAAGTCGACCACCTGAGGCGTCTTGATTTCCTCATAGCCTTCATCGAGTTGCGCCGAACGCATATAACTCTCAACCGCGCGGTAAACCGCCCAGCCTTTCGGGTGCCAGAACACCATGCCCGGCGCTTCGTCTTGCAAATGAAAGAGATCAAGCTGCTTGCCGATGCGGCGATGGTCTCGTTTTTCGGCCTCAGCCATATTGTGCAGATAGGTCTTGAGCTCTTTGGGCTGCGCGAAGGCGGTGCCGTAGATGCGCTGCAACATGACGTTGTTTGAATCACCACGCCAGTAAGCGCCTGCAAGCTTGGTCAGCTTGAAGGCTTTCAGGTGTTTCGTATTAGGCACATGCGGGCCACGACACAAATCGGTGAAATCACCTTGCTGGTAAAGCGACAGCGTTTCATCGGACGGGATATCCGCAATGATTTCCGCCTTGTAGTCTTCACCGAGCGATTTGAAAAAACTGACAGCTTCGTCGCGCGGCAGCGTGGAACGCTCCAGCGGAATCGCCTGCTCGACCAGCTCCGCCATGCGCGCCTCGATAAGCGTCAGATCTTCCGGGGTAAAGGCTCGCTCGAAGGCGAAGTCATAAAAGAAACCTTCCTCGATCACCGGTCCAATCGTGACCTGTGCGGTCGGAAACAGCTGTTTGACCGCTTGTGCCAGCAAATGCGCTGTTGAATGACGCAACAAGGGCAATGCTTCGTCACTTTTGGTCGTCACCACGGCCAGAGAAGCATCGTCTGACATGGTATGACTGGCGTCGACCAAGGTACCGTCGACAACACCGGCGAGTGTCGCCTTGGCGAGGCCCGGGCCGATATCGGCGGCGACATCAAGCACGGAGACAGGATTGGGATATTGACGGCTGGAGCCGTCTGGCAATGTAATTGTTGGCATTGTTCTCGATCTCAGTGGTGACCCCTACGCCAGGCCACATGTAAATTGTCAGTGGTGACCGCTACGCGAGGCCACTTGGATCTGTTGAAAGAAGTTATGAAGTTTATACCGAATTGAAGCAACGACCGGACCGAAACCACTACCAAGCCGATGCTGGAACTCTATTGCGATGAAATTGTAGTCGATTGTTGACCGCAGGCGCATGCTTCCTTACACTTGTCGCCAACGGCAGGCGCGTAGCTCAGTTGGTTAGAGCATCACCTTGACATGGTGGGGGTCGTTGGTTCGAATCCAATCGCGCCTACCAATTTCCTCTTACTTCTTGATTTTCCTGAACTCCAGGCAGCACGCGTGTCCCTTTCCGAATTGACTGCAGTTTCACCTGTGGATGGGCGCTACGCCGCCCGCACAGCCGCCTTACGTGATTGTTTCAGCGAATATGCACTTATCCGCGAACGCGTACGGGTAGAAATCCACTGGCTACTCGCCCTCGCCGATGAAGCCGGCATTGCCGAATTTTCGATCGAGGATGCAGCAGCGCGCAAAGGCCTAGTCGAATTGGGTGCCACGTTCTCAACTGAAGACGCAGCGCGGGTCAAGGAAATCGAAGCGACCACCAATCACGACGTCAAGGCGGTCGAATATTTCATCAAGGAACGCTTGAAGGCCTGGCCTTCTCTGGATGCTCAGAACGAGTTCGTGCACTTTGCCTGCACCTCGGAAGACATCAATAATCTGAGCTATGCCTGCATGCTGTCGCGGTATCGCTCAGAGATCTTGCTGCCATCCACCGAGCGAGTGATCGAAACACTGACATCCTTTGCACATGAGCATGCTGCGGTTCCGATGCTCAGTCGAACACATGGCCAGACAGCCAGCCCAACGACACTCGGCAAGGAATTCGCCAATGTGGTTTATCGATTGAAGCGACAACAAAACGCGATCCGCAAGATACCGATGCTCGGCAAGATCAATGGCGCAGTCGGAAATTTTAATGCGCATGTCTCCGCCTACCCTGATCTCGACTGGCCCGATTTTTCCGAACGCGTTGTAAGCGGCCTTGGCCTGACATTCAATCCCTACACTACACAGATCGAGCCGCACGACTGCGTCGCTGAACTATTCGATGCTGTCGCCAGATTCAACGTGACCTTGATTGATCTGTGTCGCGATGTATGGGGTTATATCTCGCTCGGTTATCTGAGCCAGAAAACCATTGCAGGTGAAGTCGGTTCATCGACCATGCCGCATAAAGTCAACCCGATTGATTTTGAAAATGCCGAAGGCAATCTCGGCCTGGCCAATGCGGTATTCGATCATTTAAGTCGCAAACTGCCCATCTCCCGCTGGCAACGCGACCTGACCGACTCAACCGCTTTACGTAATCTTGGTGTAGGCGCCGCGTATACCGAAATTGCGATGGCATCACTTGGCAAAGGCCTCGGCAAACTCGGTGTCAACCAGACAGCCTTGTCACAAGATCTTGAAAACGCCTGGGAAGTTCTTGCAGAGCCCATTCAGACGGTCATGCGCAAACATGCCGTGCCCAATGCCTATGAAGCGCTCAAGTCATTGACCCGCGGGCAAGGTATTACCCGCGAAGCACTTAAGGAATTTATCGCGACACTCGAGATACCCGAGGCTGATAAAGAGCGCCTGGCCGAGCTGACACCGGAAACCTATATTGGACTGGCAACCCGTCTGACTCTTGATCTTGGCAAGCACTTGTCAGACGACATCTGAACCTTGAGCCCAGCATGTCGGACTTGCCTTCAAGCTGTGTGTTTCCCGATGGCGTAGACGCCGCAAGTTTTTTAAGGAAGTACTGGCAACAATCTGCGCTGCTGATGCCGCAAGCATTCCCCGATTTCGATACACCATTACCGGCTGACGAACTAGCCGGTTTATCGCTGGAGCCTGGCACAACACCACGCTTGATCACGAAAGATGAGGCAGGCGAATTCCGACTCGAATACGGACCGTTTGAAGAAGATCGTTTCTCGACATTGGGCACACACGATTGGTCACTACTGGTAACCGATGTTGAAAAGCATCTGCCAGAGTTGCGCAGCATATTGTCAGCATTTGCTTTCCTGCCGAGTTGGCGTATCGATGATGTGATGGTCAGCTATGCACCCGATGGTGCATCGGTCGGAGCCCATGTGGATGACTACGATGTCTTTCTTTTACAAGCCAGTGGCGAGCGCCGCTGGTTAATCGAAGACAAGGTCCGTGATCATGTACAAAGCACGCAAGGTGACTTACGCCTGGTTGAAGATTTCTCACCATCACAAGACCTGATACTGTCACCCGGCGACATGTTGTACTTACCACCAGGTATTGCTCATCACGGTATCGCGGTCGGCGACAATTGCACCACTTGGTCCATAGGCTTTCGCGCACCGGCCAAGGATGAACTGATATTAAAACTGTCGGAGATTATTGCCCAGCGAATTACGTCAACTGGTAATGTCGAGCGTTATCGTGATCCACCACTATCACCAGCGGTCAATGGTGAGATCGATGATGCGGCGATCAATCAATTCAAGTGCCTATGGAGTCGTGCAACAAAATTTTCAGACAATGATTTCGCTCATCTTGTTGGCACCTTGTTGACGCAAGATGGCAGTATAAATCGACACGAGCAATCGGCTGAACAATCTGACGAGTCAACCACTAACGCTGAAACCCAACTCGAAAGGCATCCTTTCTCAGAACTTGTCTGGCACGGCGACGGAGACACGGTTACGCTTTATGCAGACGGGGAAACCTATAACTGCTCACGCTCCTTGGCGATAGAACTGTGTGGTATGCAATCGCCGACGTTGATCAACAGGCCAAAACCTGAGAATAAAAACGATTGGAACGTGGTGCAGCAACTACTGGCAGCGGGCGTTTTGCTTACGTAGAAAAATACCAATGCCGTTCGCGGTCGGTACTTTGAAACCTCCCAAAGTTTGTGTCAAGGAGTAGCTGCTAAGCTGCTGCACCAAACGTCCCGCTTGCATCGTTCGAAAAGCTATTCCAGTCTTCAATAGATTTAAACATCGACGTGCTGACGCCACTTACCTTCACGAAATGCCAAGAGGGCCTTACGTGCCGTACCGTCGTTGACACCTTCGCCGTTATGTCTGAATCCATTTGTCAAAAATTGATGAAAACCCTCGAGGTTTTCGGCGCTACTTTGTTTTGATCGGTAAAAACCCATTGACCACCCGTAGAAATCCCTTTGCCGAGAGTCGCCTTTGAACAGAATGCGCGTTTCAGTATGACGGGTGTCCTTACTGATCTTCTGGTAAATTTTTTCGACCTGCTCTTTCGGGCCTTCAAGCGCTTGAATAAACGAACCCTCGTGGTACAACAACATCCCGGACACGTTCACCTTCTCGTTGTTTGAACGCGCCTTTATCAAAAGCGCTTCTAATTCTTCTTCTGTGAAATCATGGTTGGCCGCACTGATGTACAGCAATTGGAATGTAGGCTCTGCTTCCGGCTTATCAATCGTCTCCGCGGCTAGTGTCACGTCTATTCTCACAAGGCAGTTATCCGTGCATTGGATAACGACAGTTTGAATCGCAAATTTATAGACCAGGCCAACTAAAGCGGCGTGTTACGGTTACTTGTGTAGATTGGGCATCAAAGCCGAGCCAATGCCGTGACAATTAGCTTGCCGCAGATCATTGCAAGAGCGTACCTCGCCCGTCAGTTTTTGGATTTTCTAACGCGTTTGGAAGAATACTCAAGATGCCTGAAAAACGAATTCAATCATCGAAAAAATCCGCATGTTCTTCACGTATGGCATCAATAGTGGCATCCAGTCGGGAAAGATGAAGCATGCCAGCTTTTGCGGCACCGTCTTCATTATTTTCCGAGATCAGTTGAGCAATCTGACTATGATCATCCAGCAACTGCTCCAAGCGTTCGTCACGTGCCAGACCTAATACGCAAAGTCGATCAACCTTGGCTTTTTCCCGGGCAATGACATCTGCAGCAAATTCCGTCTCCGCAACTGTACAAATTGTTTGATGGAATTCGTAGTCCAACGAGCGGAAACGGTCATAGCTGTTCTCCTTCACTGCAGACTCTTGTTCTGCAAGCCGACTTTGCAGCAATTCCCTTCCATCTTCTGTACAGCGCCTTGCCGCGCAGCGTAGCACTTCGGCTTCAACCGCAGCCCGAACAAATCTGGCTGTGGTGATCGCAGCCGAAGAGAACCGCTTGACCTCAGTTGCCTTCTGCGGTCGAATCAGTAGCAAATCACGGTTTTCAAGCCGACCGAACGCATCACGCACCGGTTGACGTGAAATCCCGAACAGCCCAGCAATTTCAGCTTCTGAAATCTTGGTACCCGGCAGCAAGCGCATGGATGTAATTTCGTCATAGAGATAGTCGAACACGGTATCAACGCCGGTGCGACGCTCACGTATTTTCAGATTTCGCGCCATGGCTCAACATCTCCTAAAGTGAAAAACAGTCTTAAACAACAATGTAAGTACTTCAATACTCACCAACGAGGTACCTTTCGAACGTAGTCAGGTATATATTTCAACATTTCATCAGTGTCGTCGCGATCATTGACCATTGCAGCATTATAGAGTTCGTGCAGCTCGGCAACCGCGTCATGGTCCAGTTCAACACCTAAACCTGGCCCTTCAGGCACTTGCAATGCCCCGTCGTTAAATGCCGGACGCCCTCCCTTGATGATCTCTTTGGTTGACCATGGATAATGAGTATCGCAGTCATAGGTAAGATTGGGCGTGGCCGCGGCCACGTGGCACATGGCCGCGAGCGAAATGCCCAGATGCGAATTGGAATGCATTGACACACCAAGATTCGCCGCCCTGCAGATTTCACCGAGATGAACCGCGCCAGTTGCGCCACGCCAGTAATGATGATCGGAAAGAACGATCTGTACAGCATCCTTTTTAACTGCCTCGATCACCTCTTCAAACTCCACGACGATGAGGTTGGTCGCCAGCGGCATGTCAATTTGCGCCGAAAGCTCAGCCATGGCATCCATGCCTCGACAAGGGTCTTCAAGATATTCAAGTACTCCATCCAATTGGCTCACGACTTTGCGCGCTGTAGGTACAGTCCACGCACCCATAGGATCAATCCGCAATCCGTGGTTGGGGAATACCTCGCGCAGTTTGAGTATGGTTTCAACTTCGAGCTCAGGTTCCAGCACCCCGCCTTTGAGTTTCCAGGATTTGAATCCATACTGTGCATAGAACTCCTGGGCCTGTGCGACTAAGGTGTCAGGCGTCATGACCTCACCCATGATATCGGGGCCAAACGTCAGATCTTGTTTCTCGAACTTGTAAAAAAGATAACCGCCGAAGGGTATTCTCTTACGTACGGCGCCTCCCAATAAATCATAAAGCGGCCGATCAAGCTCTTTACCGCGGATATCCAGCAAGGCAATTTCGTAAGCGCTGTACACGACATCCACGACCTTGTGATCGGCCAATGCTGTTGGTGCGTTAACACCACCACCTTCAGGTAGAGCGTCTTCAACACGCTTTCGAAGATCGCGCAGATCGTATGGATCGAGACCCTCAAGTGTCGGTGCCACGGCCTGCAAGCCAGTCAAAGTTCTGGTTGCGCCATAAGCTTCGCCCAAGCCGGTCAGGCCATTGTCTGTTTTGACCTGAATGATTGCCCGGAGAAACACCGACGGATGGACACCTTTGGTATTAGCCAAAGGGACGTCCGGCACTGCTATGGGGGTGACTACGACCTCGGTTATTATCATGTTGCGGGTATATTTCAGACCGTGAACAAATTCGTTTGCACGACAAGAAATACTAGTATACCATCGGTTCAAACTAAGCCAAAACTAGTGACATAGCTGCGGTCTCAGAATCTACCGACACACAATAGATAGCGTTGTGTCGATGACCAAAGCACTTGCATGGGCTGTGATACCCAACTCATGCCCTGGTGTTTTTCGGAGAGAGTATGCCTGGTGTCAAGCTCGAGAATATCGTGAAGGCCTATGGCGACCTGGTCGTCGTTCACGGAATCGATCTCGAGATCAAAGAAAAGGAATTCGTCGTACTCGTTGGCCCATCGGGATGCGGAAAGTCCACCACCCTACGCATGATTGCGGGCTTGGAAGAAATTTCATCAGGCAACATCAGTATTGATGATCGCGTCGTCAACCGCGTCGCACCAAAAGATCGCGATGTGGCGATGGTATTTCAGAACTACGCGCTCTACCCCCATCTCAACGTTTTTGAAAATATCGCCTTCGGACTACGCATTCGCAAGGAATCGAAGGAACACATCGAGAGCACAGTCAAAGACGTCAGTGAAATTCTGGGCCTGACACCTTATCTGGATCGGCGACCGGCAGAATTGTCAGGAGGTCAACGTCAACGGGTTGCCATGGGTCGTGCCATTGTGCGACATCCAAAAGTCTTTCTGTTTGACGAGCCACTGTCCAATCTGGATGCCAAGTTGCGAACGCAAATGCGAGCTGAAATAAAACGGCTGCATAAACGCCTTGACGTCACATCCGTTTACGTCACACACGATCAAGTTGAAGCGATGACACTTGCAGATCGAATCGTGGTCATGAACGACGGAAACATTGAGCAAATTGGATCGCCAATGGAGCTGTTCATGAATCCGGCAAATACCTTCGTCGCGAGCTTTATCGGTTCACCGCCAATGAATCAGCTACAGGGAGAAATCACAGCCTCATCAAATCGCTGTCAGGCAAAGGTAGGCGATGTCGTCTTTGACTTGCCTGAAACGGACAGTGCCAAAGACGGCCAGGCTGTTGTTGTCGGGATCCGACCGGAGCATCTGTCGCTGAATGCCGATGTCGAATCATCCACTATTCCAATCAATCTGGATTTGGTTGAACCCCTTGGATCTGAGGCGCTGCTGCACGCCACAATCGGTGAGCAAAGCGTGATAATCAAAACCGAAACACATGGTGATATTGACCACCTGTCAGGGGTCACGCAAGTGTACGCACCGAAAAACCTGGTTAAGGTATTTGATGCAGAGTCCGGCCTCGCCATCGCAGGACTTAACGGCAAGTGAACGTCGATCCTGGCAAAAATCGAGGCAGCCCGTTCACACCCGATCGGTCACTCAGACACCGGTTAAGCTGGTTTGCCGATCATGTCAGGAATGAGTGGCAAATTTACCTGATGCTACTACCTGCCATCGTCTGGTTTGTGATTTTTTTGTACAAACCAATGTACGGATTGCAGATAGCCTTCAAGGATTACTCCATATTTCGTGGCGTTGCCGCAAGCCCGTGGATAGGACTTGAGCACTTCGAGACGCTGTTTTCCAACGATCAGTTCATTCGGGCTGTCTGGAACACCGTAAAAATCAGTGCTCTCAATTTACTCTTTGGTTTCCCGGCCCCTATTATTCTGGCCTTGATGTTCAATGAAATTCTTCACACGACATACAAAAGAACGGCTCAAACGATTGTTTATTTGCCGCACTTTATTTCAACAGTTGTCATTGCCGGTATCGTCATCACAGCATTTTCGCCAACGGCCGGTATTGTAAATTTGATTTTGAGTTGGTTCGACATTGACTCCATTTACTTTCTCACCAGACCAGAATGGTTTCGCCCGATATTTGTCGGCACAGGAATTTGGCAGGAGGCAGGATTCGGTTCAATCGTTTTTCTCGCAGCCATCGCCGGAGTCAGCCCATCACTCTATGAAAGTGCGGTGGTAGACGGCGCAAGCCGCTGGCAAATGATGTGGAAAATAACCATCCCGTCAATCATGCCAACCATCATCATTATGTTGATCATTCGTATTGGCAATATCATGGAAGTATCCTTCGAGTTGATCATATTGTTGTATCAGCCGGCGACCTACTCCACTGCCGATGTAGTCAACACCTTTATATACAGACAAGGCTTGCAAGGTGGACAGTATGATCTGGCCGCGGCGGCGGGGCTTTTCAATGCAGTCATAGCATTTGTATTGGTGGTCGCCGCAAATTCATTGTCACGGCGCTACTCGCGCACTTCTCTGTGGTGAGAGCGCTATGGCAATGAACATGAATCTCTACTCGCGCGGCGACAAAATTTTCGCCATGGCCACGGCAGTTCTAGTCGGACTGTTCACAGTTGCCACCCTATACCCGTTTATCTACATTGCCGCAGTCTCGTTCAGTTCAGGCTTTGCCGCGGCTGCAGGAAAGGTGGTACTTACCCCTATTGATGCAACACTGGCCGCTTACAAGTATGTGTTGACTCATCCGAAATTCTGGATCTCATACGGCAATACCTTCATCTACACCATTGGCGGCACCCTGATGAGTCTGGCTCTTATCATTCCCGCAGCCTACGCATTGTCCAAGCCGCAGCTTATCGGTCGACGATTCTGGAATCTTTTCGTGGCGTTCACGATGTGGTTCAACGCAGGCCTGATCCCATTTTTTCTGAACATGCGCGACCTGAATTTACTCGATAGTTACTTCGGTATCATCATCGCGTTCGCGGTCAACGGCTTCAATCTTATACTTCTCAGAAATTTTTTTGAGGCAATACCACGAAGCTTTGAAGAAGCCGCCCGTATGGATGGTGCGAATGACTTCCAGATTCTCTGGAAGGTATATTTACCACTATCAAAGCCCGCCATCGCTACCATCACCTTGTTCTGCATCGTGTCGCGGTGGAATGGATTCTTCTGGGCAATGGTGCTTTTACAAAGCCAGGACAAAATTCCGTTGCAGGTATTCCTGCGTCATACGATTGCCAATTTATCTGACGATCAGGAATTTACTGCGACGCTGCTCGATCAACCCTATAGCGTTGAAACTGTCACCGGGGCAATCATTGTTTGTGCAATTATCCCGGTACTTATTATTTATCCGTTTATCCAGAAATATTTCGAGAAGGGCATCCTCCTTGGCGGAGTCAAAGAGTAGTCCTCGTTAAACCACGCAGGAGAAATATATGAGATTACGTACCTTAGTCTTATCAGCATTCGCGAGTACCGTTATTTCCCCGGTAGCCGTCGCTGATGATAGTTACAAGATTGTCGACAAACCTCTGGAGTTGTCCATCCAGATGAACCATGCACGCTATCCCCTTTATAGAGAGGATTGGCCAGTTGAGCAGGAAGCACGGGCGTTGACCAATATACATCTCGTGGATGTAACGGTCGGTGCCAATATGCGCACTGATGAGAACACCGGCAAAACCGAAGCACTCAATCTGATGCTTGCGGGTGGAAAAATTCCTGATATTGTCGGGTCCAGCCGCATCAAGGATTTTGTCAATCAGTACGGACCGGAAGGTGCCTTTTTACCCTTGAACGATTTGATCGAGGAACATGCGCCGAATCTGAAAAAATTCTTCGACGAGAAACCGCATATCAAATCGGCGATTTCAGCAGCCGACGGCAATATGTATTACATCCCCTACCTTCCTGATGGAAAATACGGCCGCGCGTACTTTATCCGCTACGACTGGCTCGATGCACTTGAGCTTGATGTGCCAGAAACAGTCGACGAGTTTGAAGCGGTTTTACGTGCTTTCAAAACACAGGACCCCAACGGCAATGGTGAAGCAGATGAAGTACCTTACTTCGCCCGTCAATGGCCAGAACTGATTCGTCTCGTGACCTTATGGGATGGTCGTTCCTCTGGGTCCGATACTTATCACGATTTTTACGTTGACAACGGCGAGATCAAACATCCGTATTCCGGTGAAGGTTATCGAGAAGGCATCAAGAATCTCGCACGCTGGTATTCAGATGGTTTGATTGATGCGGAAATCTTTACCCGCGGCAGCTCATCACGTGAATATCTGCTGTCTGAAAATCTCGGTGGCGCAACGCACGACTGGTTTGCATCCACCTCCGGATACAATCGTTTGTCTTCCCAGATCGACAATTTTGCATTCAAGGCCTTTGCACCACCTGCATCCATTTCAGGCCAACGCATCGAGGAGCATCGACGCATTCCAATCAAGCCAGACGGTTGGGCTATTGGTGGAACGAACAAACACGCTGTCGAGACCATCAAGTATTTTGACTTCTGGTTCACCGAAAAAGGCCGACGATTGGCAAACTTCGGTGCCGAGGGTATCCAATATGAGATGGTAGATGGAGAGCCGGTTTTCAAAGACTCGGTACTCAACAGCGAAGAACCTGTAAACGCGCAGCTCTGGGCAGTCGGCTCTCAGCTTCAAGCCCGCGGCTACTTCCAGGACTACAACTATGAGAAACAATGGTCCAACGAATTCGCACTTGAAGGTATCGCGCTATACGATGAAGGCGACTACCTGATTGACCAGTTCCTCGGTGTTGCATTCAATGTTGACGAACAGAAAGTCTATGACCGTCACTGGGCTTCGGTTCGTGACTACATGCTGGAACGTCAGCAGACTTGGGTACTGGGCAACGGCGATGTTGAAGCTGAGTGGGATGACTACATCGCACAGCTCGACAAGCTGGGTCTGCAAAAGGTGCTTGAGGTGATGAACTCTGCTTACAAACGCCAGTACTCAAACTAGTCGGTAGTAATCCAGTGGGCGGCAATTTCTGCCGCCCACTGGGCTTTCCAGACAAGCGGTTAAACCAAGCGACTACACAACAAAAACCTTAAGACATATCATTTTTTGTATGGCCAGCAACCAACAACCCGGCACGAGCCTGCCATTACTTGACGAACCCACTCCGGGTCGGCTGACCATTCAGTATGCCCCCGTTGAAAGTACCAGGATCACGGAAAACCCACCGCGATTTACGTGGCTGCCAACCATTGAAGACGGTGCCAGTTACGTTGTGCGTGTATCACACGACGCAAAATACCAAGATGGGGAAACCACACTTTTTGAGGGAATCAAACTAAATTTTTTCACACCTGATAGCCAACTACCGGCTGGCAATTATGTGTGGTCATATGCAATCTGGTCACCCGACACTAATGCGCCTGCCAGCCTTTGGAGCTCCGATCGACACTTTACAATACCCCCGGATTTACCCACGACTCCGTTACCTGGACGCAAGGGGCGCTACAAAAAATCAGACAAGACTCACCCACGTCTATGGATGAATAAAAAACGCATCGCAGCTTTCAAACAAGCGCTTGCGAAAGATCAAACACATTGCACATGGAATGTCTTTTACGACAAGTCAGTATTACCCTGGATGGACCGGGAGGTGATGAAGGAGCCAGCCGGTTACCCGAACCACAAACGCGTGGCTTCTGTATGGCGCCAAACTTATATTGACTGTCAGGAACTGATCTATGCCATACGGCACTTGGCGGTAGGCGGCGTCGTTACTGACGATGAAAAAATGTTGGCCCGAGCCAAGGAGTGGTTACTCGAAGCCGCCACATGGAACCCGGCTGGTACAACGTCTCGCAGCTACACCGATGAATGGGCCTTCCGCGTCAATGGTGCACTGGCCTGGGGTTACGATTGGCTCTACGATGAATTGACACCTGCCGAACGTGATCAGGTGCGAACTGCATTGCTTTTACGCACACGCGAAACAGCCGATCATATTATCCGGCATGCCAACATTCAGCTTTTCCCATTCGACAGCCATGCGGTTCGCGCAGTGTCAGCCGTTTTGATTCCAGCGGCCATCGCACTTCTCGACGATGAGCCAGAAGCTGAAGACTGGTTGCACTACGCCATTGAGTTTTTATCCACCGTCTATTCACCCTGGGGTGATGCCGAAGGAGGATGGGCGGAAGGACCACACTACTGGATGACAGGTATGGCCTATCTGATTGATGCTGTGAATCTGCTCAAGAGCTACACAGGTATCGATCTTTATCAACGCCCGTTTTTTCAGCATACCGGGGACTTCCCCTTGTTTACCAAAGCACCGGACACTCGCCGGGCAACCTTCGGTGATGACAGCACCATGGGCGACCTGCCCTGCTTGAAAATTGGCTATAACTTGCGTCAGTTTGCAGGTGTGACGGGTAACGGCGCTTATCAGTGGTACTACGACGAAATCAAACGCAATGATCCCGGCACCGAAATGGCGTTTTATAACTATGGATGGTGGGATCTGAACTTTGACGAATTGGCTTACCGAACCGACTTTCCAATTGTCGAGGCCAAGGCACCGACGGCAAACGATACCTTACGCTGGTTCAAAGGTGTTGGCTGGGCTGCCATACAAACCGATATGACAGAGCCTGACAAGCATATTCAGTTTGTCATGAAATCATCGAAGTTTGGTTCGATCAGTCATAGCCATGGAGACCAGAACGCATTTTGTCTTGCAGGCTTTGGTGAAGATCTGGCCATTCAATCGGGTTATTATGTTGCCTTTAACAGCACAATGCACCAGAACTGGCGTCGACAAACACGTTCCAAGAACGCCATTCTGATTGATGGAAAAGGTCAATACGCGGCAAAAGACAAGGCGCGTGCGATGCGTTCATCAGGGGATATCGTTATCGCAGAACAACGTGAAGATCATATCTTTATTCAAGGTGATGCAACAGCTGCCTATCAATCCCTCACACCAGAGGTAACAAGCGTGTTGCGAGATGTCTATTTCGTCAACAACAGTTACTTCGTCATTGTCGATGCCATTGATGCAGATACGCCCGTATCAATAGACTGGTTACTACACGTCAATTCACCCATGAATCTCGGTGCAACGACATTTCGATATACTGGAGAGAAAGCAGGATTCTACGGACAAATTCTGTGGTCCGAAGCGGGCGCGGCTGAACTATCACAATTCACAGATTTCCCCGATGTTGACCCAGTCGACTATGAAGGCTTGCCCGTGAGTACTTGTCTGACTGCCCGTTTTCCAAAAGCCGTCCGTCATCGTATCGCAACACTACTCGTGCCTTATCCCCTAGCGGCACCTCGTCGCATTTTCAGCTTTCTTGATGATCAAGGCTACGACTGCGATCTGTACTTTACCGACTCGGAAGATCGCAGTTTTAAAGTTGTTGTACCCAAAACATTTGACGTCGGCACTTAGACGTCGTCTTTTTTGTAGTTAAAAATAAATCCAAGGATATTACCTATGAGTTTGAAAGATATGAGCGCAATTGTCACTGGTGCTGGACGCGATATTGGTCGCGCCTGTGCTCTTAGACTGGCAGCAGAAGGTGCCAACGTTGCGCTGAGCTACCACTCGAGTAGCGAGGGTGCAGAAAGTGCGGTAGCTGAAATAAAAAAATTGGGTGGCAATGCAATTGCTGTGAAAGCAGATCTGAATAATCCAGCTGAAGTTGAGTCATTGGTCAAGAGCACGGTCGATGCATTCGGTGGAGTCGACATTCTGGTCAACAATACCGGCGGCTTGGTAGCACGAAAAACAATCGCCGAAATGACTCTGGAACATTGGAACGAAGTCATGTCCCTGAACGCGACCAGCAGCTTCCTGATGATCAAAGCCTGTTTACCTCATATGAAAAAAGGCTCGATCATTAATCTGGCCTCTCAGGCGGGCCGCGATGGTGGCGGTCCCGGCTCTATTGCCTATGCTGCATCCAAAGGTGCTGTCATGACCATGACCAGGGGAATGGCCAAGGAACTGGGGCCCGATATTCGAGTTAACGCAATCTGCCCGGGAATGGTCGACACTGACTTTCACAATGTATTTACCAAACCTGAAGTTCGAACCCACGTAGCCAATGCATCACCGGTAAAACGCGAAGGCGTACCCGATGATATTGCCAATCTGGTTTACTTTCTGGCCAGTGACCAATCGGCATTCATCACAGGTGCTAACTACGATATCAACGGTGGGATGGTATTCAGTTAACTTTACCGACAAGTCCTGGCTCGCGATTCTCAATGAAAAGGAATCCATTGCGAGCCAGGCAGCAAGTTGGTTTTCTACACTCGCTTGACTCTCATGATCAGAGGAAGTCGTCACGACGAGGCGTAAAACTATCGATCAAGGTACCGGGCTCAAGACAGACGCAACCGTGAACCGCATTGCTCGGTATAACGAAACTATCCCCAGAGCTCACTTCAAATTTTTCACCATCAATGGAGAACTCGAAACGCCCTGACCGAACGAAGGTAGATTGGATGTGCGGATGATTGTGTAGTTTTCCCTCAGCTCCCTTATCGCTGAAATTGAATGCCACTACCATAAGATCAGGATGATCTGCAAGCACCTGACGGGTTACACCTGGGTCAGCATCGACTACTGGAAATTCGTTCATTTTTACCTTGGATAGAAACTGGACAGGACAAAACAGTAACATTTTGGAGACGTAAAAATCCAGCCAAATTCTAATCCTCGGCCATCAATTTTGTAGATTTTTCGCAGCGATAAATATCGCCTGCCCGTATTACAACACTGATAAACATTGACGAGCATCGAAGATCACTCGCACTCACACAATAGTGACAAAACGACATGTAACCTCAACCTAAGCGCACCTTCATAGTGCCGCAACAGATATTTTCGCACCAACACAATCAATTTTCATAGCGCATATACATTTGGTTTAAAGCTCCTTAAGTTTTTCTTGCTTGTTCATAGAGTTGGTTCATGCCTACTATAAAAATACGAACTTGACTGGGAAACGCCATGAAATATTTGAACCGAATCTATCTATCTTTACTTCGCGGCAAACAAAGAGAAACTCTGTTTCAACTCCGAAACATGTCAGATCGACAACTGCTTGACTGCGGCATCTCTCCTTACCTGGTTTCAAAAGGATTAAAAGGTTGGCCTTGGCGCATCGAAAGCACAGAATCAGAGCTGCCAAATCAAGAAATAATCAACGTAGGTGAACAACAGTACGTAGTAAGTCCACAAAGCTACTCTGATCCGAGCACAGCTCATGCTGGCTTAAGTCACAACAAGAACACAAACTCAGTGCAAGAGGATCACTCAGATATCAAGCACAAGGAGACCATCAAAGCCGCCTGATGCGATCAAACAATTAACAAACCCTTCGTTACGCAAATTGCGACTCGGGCGTCTTTTCCTTTGTGTCAGCGGAAAACTGGATTGGACGCCTTATCGCAATGTGTGGATTGCATAAAGCATCAGGAGCACTGATATGAAATACTACACTCGACGATTTATCCGACCCAACGACTTGAATACCAGTAATCGCCTATTTGGTGGACAGCTGCTTAGCTGGATAGACGAAGAAGCGGCGATCTATGCCAGCTGCCAAATGAAACATGATCGAGTCGTTACCAAATTCATGTCTGAAATAGATTTTAAAATTTCCGCACGACTAGGCGATATTTTAGAAATCGGTTTGGAAGTGGTAGACGTTGGTCGCACATCGTTGAGCATGCGCTGCGAAGTTCGGCAAAAGAAAACGCATGCGGTAGTAATAAATGTTGAACGCATTGTGTTTGTGTCCATTGATACCGATGGCAGTCCGGTACAGCATGGTCATGTTGAAGCAGAAAATCGAGTGGCTTAAACCTTTTTACTAGTTTTGTTATCAGCAGCAATAAATCCGCCCGATTGATGTTGCCAAAGCGTCGCATACAAGCCAGCGTGTTCTATGAGTTCATTGTGACTCCCCTGCTCCACGATATCACCTTGGTCGAGAACCAGAATTCGATCCATCAGAGCGATTGTGGATAGCCGGTGAGCGATCGCGACCACAGTCTTGCCTTCCATCATGCCGTAGAGCGTATTTTGAATTTGAGCCTCGACTTCACTATCCAATGCACTTGTCGCTTCATCCAGAATCAGAATGGGAGCATCTTTTAAAATAACTCTCGCCAGTGCGATCCGCTGACGTTGACCACCTGACAATTTGACCCCCCGCTCACCCACTTGCGCATCATACCCACGGTTGCCATAAGAATCCTGCAGATCAGAGATAAACTCATGCGCTTCTGCCTGTTTAGCAGCATTGATTATCTGTTCGTCAGTCGCGTCGGGGCGACCATACAACAGGTTCTCTTTGATAGAGCGATGGAGTAGCGAGTTCTCCTGTTGAACCATACCAATCTGAGCTCTCAGGCTGTCCTGAGTAACCGTTTTGATATCGACGCCATCGTAAAAAATCTGTCCTTGTTCCGGATCATACAAACGCAGCAGCGCCTTGACCAAGGTCGATTTGCCCGACCCCGAGCGTCCAACCAAACCTACTTTCTCTCCAGGTTTGATGTCGAAGGAAATATTTTTGATTCCGCCCACTTCTCGCCCATAGTGATGACTCAGGCCAACAACGTTTATTGCACCATTGTTTAGTGATATATCTTTGGCCTTTGCTTGATCAAGCAAACCGATTGGTTGAGCAACTGTTTCCATACCTTCCGAGATTACACCGAGGTTTCGGAAGAATGCTGTCAGTGAACCCATAACCCAACTGGACATGGAATTCATGCGTAACGCTAATGCGCCAGCGGTTGCAACCACACCGACCGTAGCAATGCCATTTGTCCACATCATCAACGCCCACCCGACAACGCTGACAATCAAAATCCCGTTAAGAATGACAAGACCTGCATCAATCGTCGTGAAAATCCGAGTTTCAGCCGCGTAGGTTTTTCGATGCACTTCTAGAATGTCATAGGCATACTCTGTTTCCCGTTTATTGTGAGAGAACAACTTAACCGAATGAATATTGGAGAAACTATCGACTACAAACCCGAGAGTCCGGCTGCGTGCTGCCGAACTGGCCCGCGACGCAGGACGTATACGTTTCAATGACCAAATCAACAAAACCAAGTACAGGACGAACCAAATGCCAAGGGGAATCAATAGTCTGGGATCAGCACTGGCGAGCAAAATAGCTGCACCTAGCAAATAGGCAAGTGTAAAGCTCAATGTATCCATAACTTGAAAAATGAGCTCGCCACAGGCAGCTGGCATTTGACAGACTCTGTTTGCGATACGCCCGGCAAAATCGTTTTCGAACCAACCGACAGGTTGATTCAGAACATGCCGATAAGATCGCCATCGACCAAGTGCCGCTAAATTGGGTTGGATCGTATTTTTGATCAGCGCCGTATTGACAATTTGTACGATCGGGCGAATTACAACGATAATGACAAGCACTACAATCACTTCGGTGCGGTTGTCTTCCCAGAATTCGAGCGGTGATGATTCGCTTAACAAATCGATGAGCCGACCGAGATAATAAATCAGACCTACTTCTGCAGCGGCAACAGTAAAGGACGTCAGGAGGTTGAGAATGATGACCGTTCGAAACGGCGCCAGAAATGACGCTAAAAAGGGCCATAGTTGGCGTGAGGGCGTATTGTTTGACCCCTCGATATAAGGATCAATCAGACTTTCAAAGAACTTAAACATTCATGCGCTTAGCGCAGACAGAGTAATCATTTGCAGCCCACCTTCACATGCAATGATCTTATTATACCTCGCCAGGTGATACCTTCGATAAAGTTTTTCGTCTTTACCTTCCAAATACGACGATCAACTAGTACTCAATTTGCCAACTCTCGTCGCACTCGAATTACGCCAAACGCTGCAATCAGCATAACGCCAAATAACGGGTCATAGCGAACAGGCTTCTGAGTGGAAGATTTTGACCAACCGGTAGCAATGCTGCACCCCTTACCTTCCAGACCGACGCCAATTATCGTTTCTGCAACGGCCAGTAATGCAGGCCCCTGACGAAAATCCGGGACACCATTACCGTCGGAATCGGGTAGCACTGGAGCTGCGAGCAAACCAAATATTTCGGGCACCAGATCCGCCAGTCCATCATTATTGGTATCAGCCGGATTATCGATTAACCCGTCACCATTCGAATCACCCAGGCCTGCCTCCTTGGTATCAGGAAGCCCGTCGTTGTCGCTGTCAGTATCCAGATGATCAGCGATACCATCAAGATCAGTATCCGGAAATACAAGTTGTAGCAACTCCAGAATATCGTCATGACCATTCAGGTCGGCATCCGTATAGTTGTCAATCACGCCATCGAGATTGGTATCACTGCTCAATCCCAGAATTTCGACTGCGTCTGGTATTCCATCATTATCGCTATCGCGATCAAACATATCTAATCGACCATCGCCATCGCTATCGAGCGGGTTGATAACCAGACCGTTTTCACTGAACGATGCTGCGCTAATAGCAGCTGATTCAATCGAATCGCCAATTCCATCGTTATCTGAATCAAGATCCAGGTGATTAGCAAGGCCATCGCCGTCCATATCAAGTTCGACTGCCGAGTCAATCTCAATAAAATCTGGGACACCATCAGCATCACTATCTAAAGGCAATGACTCGGTAAAATCACTTTCATTCGAGTTTGTATCGGAACCAGCTTCTTCATCAGAGTTATTGGATTGAGAAGCTTCATCAACATCGGGAGAACCATTTTCGTTACCTTGACCCGACGAACCGTCGTTGCCATTCACACCGGAGGAATCATTACCGCCATTCCCACTTGAAGAATCGTTACCACCACCCTCACCCGATGAATCGTTATCGTTGCTCTCATCCTGATCAAGCGTACCGTCGTTGTCCGAATCAAGATCTATCGAATCGGGAAAGCCATCGCCATCGCTGTCAGTGAGCCCTTCAATGTCATCGCCGATGCCATCATTGTCACTGTCTCTATCTAGATAGTCGGGCGTACCGTCACCATCGAAGTCACGGAAACCTACCTGAAACTCGATGTCATCAAGCAGTAGATCGTTACCAACACCGCCCGGAGCGTTGTTGGCGAGGATCAAGGTGACGTTATTGTTATCTGGTGCTTCAAAAACCATCGTGCCTTGAATCCAATCATTGCCAACTATATCCCCTGATTCGTAAACCGCAAGCTCATTACCAGACGAATCGAAGATCGAGAACCGCACGTTTGGCAGTATGGCTGCAGTCGGTTGGGTATTTATGATCCAGGCAGAAAACAGGTAATTGGCCCCGGCGACAATACCTGTCATGTCTCGGCGGTAGAATTCACCCGGTTCAAATGCTCCGTTTACGCCGAATGCCCGCCCGCCAACATCCCCAGGGGTGTAATCCTCAACGATATTGCCATAGTCAGTCATCCAGTACTCGGTACGAGTACCAGGATCAATTACCGCGTACTGGCCATCCTGAATTTCGTCACCCGCGTGATATTCATAATTGGTATAAGGACTGGAAGTCTGTTCGCCCGTACCGAAGTTTTCGCTGAAAAACGGCTCTGTCAGAAAAAAGAAGTCGGCGATGCCATCGTTATCGAAATCGATTTCCGCTTCAATCGCATCCGGAATCCCATCATCATCAGCATCACCAGGCGCGGCGAAGCCAGGGATCGGAATCAATAGAATCCCTGAACAAAGGGCCAGGGGAAAGGCGAAGGTCGCTAATTGATTGGTCAAATGGCGCACTTTGAGTTCGGTCCTAAACAACATAATCACCTACACACGGACCGCTCCGGGTCTCAGGTTAGCGTCGAGAAGGCAGAATTGCAGGTTGCATGCCACAGCACAAACCACTGACGAACAATGAAACACATCGGTTACATACGTCACAACTTGGCGTCATCAATGCGCGCTCATCAGTAAAATCCGAGGGACAAAACGGCACTCACCCCGACCAACTGCAGGCATAATTATCGGCGAAATTTAGAAATCAGCGACTCTAAAAGATGGAACAAATCGGATTCAGAATGCAATTGAACGAAGGTCAGACGCAAGAATACCGGCGCCGTCATGATGAAATCTGGCCTGAGCTTGTCGACCTGTTGAAAAATGCCGGAATTTCAGATTACTCGATATTCTTCCACGAAGAGTCGAATAGTTTGTTCGCCGTTTTACGTCGCTCGACTGATCACACGATGGACAATTTGCCTCTGGATCCGATCATGCAGCGATGGTGGGCACATATGGCGGACATCATGGCGACCAACAATAACAATGAACCGATTGTCGAGCCGCTGGAACGCGTGTTTCATCTAGCGTGAGCTTCAAGGTTCTGCTGCCATAGATTGGCGTAATGCATCAGTTGTTCGCGTCGCGACTGATCAAGGCTGACCGAGCGACACTTTGGTGGGTTATCAGGCGGGCTAATCAACATGGCGGCACCAATACTGGTACCCGTTACAGAGTCACTGATCAGTACTGGCCGCTCGCTTATCGCAGCCAACATCTGCGCGTACTGCCTGTCTTGTGCCAGAGGGCCTTCAATGAAGGTCGGCCCTTCACTGCCAATCATCTCCATACATTCATGCGTCATCAGCGCCAAATACAGCGCCAAGGCACAATCATGCACTTCTGGCTCGTCACGACACGAAGCGCCTATCCACGTGCTTGTAGCATTCGGATAAGGGCCGGTACCTTGCACCACCGACGGCATGAACATACTTGGTGCCTCATTGTTCGACAGAAGTTTATTCAATGCGTCTTCATTAACTTTGGACGACATGCTTGACAGCTCGCGTTCACGACCTCCCATAAAACGCGCTGAGGGAACATACTGCCCCATGGCGTTTACATTAAGCAAGGTATCCCGATGTTCATCCAGCTCAACTGGCGTACCACCAATAGCCATCACGATAAACCAGGTTCCAGTTGACACGACAGTGAATGGGCTGGACTGCGTAAGCAAGTGCGGTACGAGTGATGCGTTGGAATCGTGAATGCCGGAAAATATCGGGACTGTTGGCGACAAACCAACTCGCTTGGCAATAACGGGGTCCAGCGTTCCACTCGATTGACCGGGACGTATCGCCGCTGGCATCAGGGAATGCCAGCCCATCGCATCAACCAGACTTGAATATCGGTTTTGCCTTGGGTCAAAGAGATCTGAATGACTACCGAGAGATGTCACATCGTTGGATTTCTGGCCACCGAGCCAGTGTATCCAATACTGAGGCCAGGTCAATACGCATCGTGCGGAAGCAAATTGGCTGGGAAATTTAGTTTGTTGCCAATAAAGCTGTGCGCCAATGTTCAGCCCACCCGGTAACTTCGGCGATCCAGTCTCAGCAAAGGACGGTCGGTGTACATCATATTCATCACTTAATTCATCGATACCCTGAAACTCGTAGTCAACAACAGGAAGCGCAAGTTTCCCCGAGGAATCGATCAACGCGGCAGTGGCACCATGCGCGGTCACCGTTATCGCATCAATCTTGTAATTGGAAGATAGAGAACTCAGCGAATCTATCACGAAGGCCTCAATAGCCTCGTGGTCGAGACTCGGGTACATACCTCCGGTATTTACAGTGGAAGCTTGCTTGATAACCGAAACTTCCTCGGCCGCAGCGGTATCGACTAATGCAATCTTGGAATTGGTTTTACCAAGATCTATAACCGCGACATGCCCAGTCATTGTCGGAGAGCAATACGTTGACGCATACGACGAATAATTATCGGTAGCGCTATAACTGAGATCAAAAGCAGCCCTACAAATATGGACATCACAATTCCTGGCACATTCAGCAATCCCAAACCAAACGTCACCATCCCCATTACCACCGCAGCAATGATAACTCCCGGTATCGTTCCGGATCCGCCAAGTATATTGACACCACCTAAAACTACCATGGTTACGATCTCCAATTCCCAGCCAACTGCAATTGACGGGCGTGTGGAACCCAAACGAGACGTCAAGCACACCGCCGCCACCGCAGACATGATGCCCGTGAGCAGGAACAAAATGAACTTCACTCTCGGTACACGAACGCCTGCGAACAGTGCAGCTTTCGGGTTATTGCCAATGGCTATGGCATTTCGCCCAAAGGACGTGCGATGCAGTAACACGTAAAAAAGCAGCCCTAACACTGCGAACAACACCATCTCGAAGGTGATCACCCACCAAACATAGCCTTGTCCGAAAAAGGCGAACGACGCTGGATAGCCTGAATAAGCCTGATCACCCAACACGATGTATGCAATCCCCCTGAATAATGACAGCGTACCTATCGTGACCACGATAGAGGGCAATCCCATGTAGGCAACCAGAACGCCATTAAACGCTCCGCATAAAGCACCTACCGTCAGTGCAATCAAAACCAGACCTGTGGTGTCTACGCCCAATTGCACCGCGAAACCCATACAGGTAGACACCAATGCAATGATTGATGCGACAGACAAGTCTATTTCTCCAGAGATAATGACCAGCGCCATGGCAAAAGCAATCATGGCTTTCTCAGTAAAATTGAATGTAGCGTCCGACAAGTTCCAGGGGTCGAGAAAATAAGGTGAGGCCTGCACATTCAGGAAGAAGATAACAATGCCAACACCAAGCAACAGAAATTCCCAGCTGGCGAGCATGCGAACTACCGGACCACGCAATCTATCCGGTATATCGGTCCCCTCTCTTGCATCAGCTTCTCTCACAGTTGTTCAGCCTTCTTCAATATTATTCGTCCAGCTCGTCGTTCCGACCGCGCGTTAAAAACTACCGCGACAATAATGGCTGAACCGGATATCGCCTGTTGCCAGAACGGTGAGATGTTGACAACCGGCAAGGCGTTCTTGATCACACCGAGAAACAAGGCACCTAGTACAGCTCCGGCAACAGAACCTATGCCACCGGCGATGGAAATCCCTCCGATAACGCAAGCCGCCACTACATCCAATTCGAAACCCGCCGCGATATCTACATAGGCAACGGCATAACGAGACACCCACAAATAGCCTGCAATACCTGAGAGTGCACCGGATAATACAAATGCATTGAATCGGGTCCGTCCTACATCAATACCGGTGTATACCGCAGCGCCAGGGTTTCCACCCACTGCATAAAACGATCGGCCCAAAGGTGTGCGAACAAGCAAAACATACAGGCAAGCAATACTGACGAGCGCAAACCACGACAACACAGGCATACCGAGAAATACGTACCTGGGTAGCGCTTTAAAGGCGGGACTCATTTCATGAGCATTTACCCACTGCCCGTCAGAGAGCAGGAATATGAGCCCCCTGAATATAGTAAGGGTACCCAGTGTCACAACGATAGGTGGGATATCCAGCTTCCAGACCAGTATGCCGTTGATACTGCCTAAAGCGGCCCCTAAGAACATCGCGAGAATGACCAGAACAGGAATCGGTATAGCCGGTATGGCTGCATTCAACATTGCCGTGCACATCCCGACCAATGCAAGATTGGACGCCATGGACAAATCGATACAACGCGTCAGGATAACGGCCATCTGTCCAAGCGCAAGAATGATCAATATGGATGAATCGTTAAACACACCGAGTAGCGATTCAGCAGAGGCGAATCCGGGAAACCGTAAATACACGAGCCCGATAAGCGCTAACAATGCGGCTGCCAACAAGGCATCGCGAGACACTTTAAGCGATCTCATGAGACAGGAGTCCCCACAATCCCAGCCGCCGCACGCACCAGAACCTCTGGGGAGACATTTTCCTGAGTAACCTCGGCAACACAACGACCTTCGCGCATGACAATGATGCGATCGGACATCCCGATTATTTCGGGGATCTCCGATGAGACCATAATTACCGCCAATCCTTGTGAAGCAAGTTCACGCATGAATGCATGAACCGCAGCTTTTGAACCGATATCAATGCCCTTGGTAGGTTCATCCAGGATGATCACTGCAGGTTGCGTTGCCAGCCATTTGGCAATAACGACTTTCTGCTGGTTGCCACCTGACAATTCACCAACGTCTTGATCAAGCGCTGCGGCTTTCAACTCGAGACGACCGGTATATTGGCGCGCAAGTGAATACTCACGCGAACTTCTTACAAAGCCATTGTTTGATGTCGTCTTCAGAGACGGCAACGCAATATTGTCAACGATGGGCAGTGCCGTTATCGCGCCTTGTTGCCCTCGATCTTCTGGCACATAAACCAATCCGTGAGCGATAGCATCTGCCGGACTTTTGGGAGTCACCGACTTACCATTTATAGTGAGCTTGCCTGCACTCGGCCTCGTAACACCAAACAATGCGTGCATGAATTCGCTACGCCCTGCTCCAACCAGACCGTAAAAACCCAGAATTTCTCCTCGATTCAAGGTAAACGAAATATCGTCAAATTCTGTTGGATGAGAATAGCCTTCAACTTGCAGGATGGGCTCTCCAAGTTCGTTGGTGCGAGGTGGAAAAACGCTGTCGACCGACCGACCAACCATCATTGTCACCATCTCAGCAGAGTCGATTTCGTTGATCAGACCAGCACCTACCAGCTCTCCATCACGAAATACACTATAACGATCAGCGATACGAAAAATTTCATCGAATTTGTGGCTTATGAACAAAATCGCTTTTCCATCTGCCTTCAACTGTTCAACAAGCAAATACAACTCTTCGATTTCTTTATGCGACAAAGCTGCGGTGGGTTCGTCCATGACGACAACGCGCGCATCTATGGACAGTGCTCGTGCGATGGCGACGAGATGCTTGTTAGCAATACTCAAATCTCGCAGTAATGTGGTCGCTGGAATCGTCGCGCCGACAGTTTCCAGCAAATGCCCCGCATCACTATTCATTTTTGCCCAATCGACCAAGCCGAATCGGGTGCGTGGCGCATGACCGATAAAAATATTCTCGGCAACAGATAGCTCGTCGAACAGCACGGTCTCCTGATGAATAGCGGTGATACCCGATTTGACAGCATCATTAGGCGTTGTCAGCTTCACCGCCTTACCGTCAACTCTGACAACTCCTTCATCAGGCTGATAGATTCCTGTCAGGACCTTGACCAACGTAGATTTACCCGCGCCATTTTCTCCAACCAGCGCGGTTACCTCACCCGCATAAAGATCTAAAGACACTTTCGCGAGCGCACGTACGCCAGGGAACTCCTTGACAATGTGGTCAAGAGACAGGACAGGTGAATCAGATGCAAGCAATGAAGGAGTGCTCAACGCTGAAGGCTCGAACAGACGTATAACGGGAGATATCAAGGAGGAGCGTTGAGCAATCGATCAACGCTCCTCCAAACTGACTGATCAGAAAGTTACTGATCAGAATATTTCTTTGAACTCGTCGATGTTGGAAGCATCGTAGACAAACGGATCAGCCATTGCACCATCCAATGTGTCACTTAGTTTTACCGCGCCCAGTCGACCCATGCCAATCTCACCACCGGCTGTTGCAGTCGCTTCACCCTTTGCCAGGTTGTACGCAATCATGGTTGCGGCATAGCCCAGATCAATTGGATTCCAGATCGCAAACGATTTCGACGCACCTGAGTCCACATGAGCCGCCATTTCAGATGGCAAGCCGAGACCTGTAACGTTGATTTCACCTGTCTTCCCAGCATCAGAGACAGCTTGTGCGGCTGCCACAATACCAACAGACGTCGGTGCAATAATCGCTTTCAGATCAGGGTGAGAAGACATGAGTCCTTGCGCCTCTCGATAACTTTTATCTGACAAGTCATCGCCATACACAGTAGACACAACATTGATACCCTTGTAGTTTCCAACCACTTTGTTCATCTCTTCAATCCAGATATTCTGATTGGTCGCAGTAGCTGAAGCAGAGAGAACTGCCACATCACCACCATCTGGCAAGTGATCAGCAGCCATCTTGACGATCATATTGCCAATTAATGCATTCGATGAAGGGTTCAAATGCATCTGCCGCCCATCAGGCGCTACGCCAGAATCCCAAGAGATGACCGTAATGCCTCGACTCATGGCTTTTTTCAATGCTGGTACCAGAGCGTCCTGATCATTAGCGGAAATTGCTATGGCGTCAACCTTTTGCGCGATCAGTGAGTTGATAACCTCTATCTGACCTTCTGCAGTCGTATCGGTTGGTCCGGTGTAGATCACTTCCACGCCACCCAGTTCAGCCGCAGCCTCTTCTGCGCCTTTGGCGGCAGCCTCAAAAAAACCAATGCCTAATGCTTTGACAACCAGAGCGATCCGGGTGTCCTCGGCATGCGCTGGCGCGATGGTAATTGCTGCGCCCAGAAACGCAGCGCCAATCATTTTTATTGTCTTTTTCATTTTTTAATATTCCTCTTTTATGGTGGTGGTATTACAGCTGACTAGGCTCGATCGCTTTGCTTTATCCCGCTTTGGAAGCTGTTTTCAGCTCTGCGACAATGACTTTAACGCCAGCACTTTCAAGCATGTTGACCGACGCATCATCTATGCGTGAGTCAGTTATCAAGACATCAATTCGATCAAGTGAGCAGATGAGCAATGATGAGCGTCGGTCGAATTTCGACGCATCTGCCAACACAACCAGTTCATCGGCCTGCCCCATCAGTTTTTGTTCACTCTGTATAACAAGCGGGTCGGATTCCATCAAGCCAAGCCGACCAATGCTGTGTGCGCCCATGAACATGCGCGATGCACAAAAATTCCTGGTTACATCATTTTCAAACGGGCTGAGGATGATGTTTTGTTCTCTGTAAAGAGTCCCGCCAGGTAAGGTCAACTGATTCTTCGAATGCTGCAGCAAGTGTTCGGCGATCGGAAAAGAATTGGTAAATATTTGCATTCGCTTGTTGGTCAGCAAATGCACCATCTGATAGGTGGTGGTGCCTCCATTGATGATGACATCATCACCGTCGTGGCACAAAGCAGCGGCCTCACGAGCAATTGCCCGCTTTTCTACAACATGCATGGTCTCGTTAACACTGAACGGCCGACCTGCCAGAGGGCTATGTGTTGGCGGCAAAAGGGCTTCAGCCCCACCTCTCACTCGCCGTAGCTTGTTCGCCATATGCAGCGCTGCAATATCGCGCCGAATAGTCGCTTCAGAGGAACCGGTAAGTTCCACAAGTTCAGCCACCGTGGCCACTTGCTTTTCCTGCGCAGCTGACAGGATTATTTTCTGCCTTTCAAGTTCGTGCATGATGTTTCATACAGAGTTCCTACCTCGGGCATTCCTGCACCGATAATACTGATGAAAACGTGACTGTCAATCAATTTCAATCAGCTTCAATCATATAAGTTATTTACGTGCGCAGTTGTGATTGACATTGAAAGGTATTCAGGCAATTCTAAGGCGATCCTCTCTTTCAGGAACCGTGGTGATCGGTATGGCTCAAAGCAGCGACTTGCTTAAAAATCTTTGGAACCAACAACACGCGGCTGAACTTGACGAGCCGGGTAAGTTGTTATACCGATCGAATCTGCTTGGCAGCGACAAGCGAATAACCAACTTTGGCGGCGGCAATACATCGGCAAAAGTCATGATGCCAGACCCTTTGAGCGGCATAGACACGCAGGTTTTATGGGTCAAAGGTTCTGGTGGCGATATCGGTTCCATGAAGCTCGATGGCTTCGCTACCCTGTATCAAGACAAGCTCGACGCTTTGCGCAAACTTTATCGCGGGGTCGAACACGAAGACGAGATGGTCGGCTACCTGCCTCACTGCACCTTCAATCTGAACCCACGCGCCTCATCTATCGATACACCGCTACACGCCTATGTACCTCGATCACATGTTGACCATGTACATCCGGATGCCATTATCGCTATCGCCGC
>CAYULV010000006.1:0-13185 GCA_964445655.1 uncultured Granulosicoccaceae bacterium
ACCATATTTAAATCAGTTCGATGACTTCCAACAACTGGATCATCCTGCATTGATCATCCTGCATTGATCATCCTGCATTGATCAACCTGGATTGACCCACCTGAATTGACTACCCTGATTTGACCCTTCTGCATCGATCATCTTTGAGACAAGCAAGAGATTTTGACTAACAACAAGACAACGATTCAAGCGACGATGGGCATCCGCGAATGGCTGATGCTGCTTGCCTTATCCATCCTTTGGGGTGGTTCGTTCTTTTTCGTCGAGATTGCCGTGGCGGAGCTTCCGCCGCTGGTAATTGTCTTGTGTCGCGTTGGGCTTGCCGCATTAGTGTTGTGGTCAATCATTCTTGTACGCGGCATTGCTGTACCTCGCGGCAAAGAAGTCTGGCTTGCCTTTCTAGGCATGGGACTGTTGAACAATGCCATTCCCTTTTTTCTGATTGTCTGGGGCCAGCAAAGCATTGCATCCGGGCTTGCTTCGATTTTGAATGCAACCACGCCGATTTTCACGGTTGTCATTGCTCACTTCTTTCTCGCCGACGAACAAATCAGTGCACGCAAACTTGCCGGCATCCTTATCGCAATTTGTGGCGTCGTCATCCTGGTTTTGCCATCGATTGGCCTTAGCGAAACTTCGACTTTGTTGGGACAACTCGCGATTTTGGGCGCGACGATCAGTTACGGTTTTGCCTCGGTATTCGGCAGACGATTCAAAAGCCTTGGTATATCCCCCATGATCAGCTCCGCTGGACAACTTAGCGGCTCAACAGTGCTGTTACTGCCGTTCACGCTAACTCTGCACTCACCGCTCAACATGGCAATGCCTGGCACTAACACGCTTATCGCAATTATTTTGTTGGCAGTTGCCTGCACCGCATTTGCCTACCTGTTGTTTTTCAATATTCTCTCAAGCGCAGGGGCGACGAACATCGCTCTGGTCACATTGCTAGTACCAGTAACTGCGGTACTACTCGGGGCATTGGTACTTGGCGAAAAACTGCTGGCGAGCCATCTGATGGGTATGGCGGGGATCAGTTTGGGGCTTCTGGTTCTGGATGGGCGACTCTTCCGTCGCAAGCACATGTAACAAACAATGCCTTGAATCAGGGCTTTGGCTTTTGCTTTTGCCAGGGCTTCAAGCCAGTCCTTCCCACAATCAAGCCATCGCATTGCCCGACTGCGCACGCATGAAAGTATGAAATTCAAAGCGCTTGAGCTCACGCGCCAACAACAGCACACCAAACAAAGCGGAAAATGTCATCGACAGACCGAAACCGTAGCCGTAATACTCAGGGCCAAGTTTTATTGTGAACACGGTAAAAACAGTATTGCTCACCAACAACACCAGACACAGAAAACATGCACTGCGCAGTTTGTCGAGGTAGAAAAATACATTTAATATGGCAAGCATTATCACCTGCGCAGCAACACCGACAAGACCGATATAAAAAAGAGGAACATACGCCTTCGAAAAGCCGAACGTTGAAATGATAGATGGACCGAGAAGATAAAAGACCATCACGGCAACACCTTGAATTTTCGCTATCTGGAACAAGCCATCACGCACTGTCAATACCATTTCATCAGCGAGCTTTTCAATTTCTTGCACGCCGGCGTTGCCATGAATAGCAGTAAAAAAGCCTTCATAAGCTGCCGAAAAATCTGTTTCCACACGAAGTAGAAATACTACCAACCCGGGGATAATGCTTAGATAAGCAAGAAATATTGGTAGATCATAAACCAGCGACGCCCGCAGCTGCCCGATAACAGCCCCTGATGTTTCGGCTATCGACCAGAAGATCAATTTGTCTGCCCAGATTCCCAGATTATAGAAAACCCCAATGAGAATCAGGATCGGAAATATCTGGCTCGGCCTGAGAAAATCCAAGCGCACACCTTTGGTCACCGGATATTCCGGCATTATGACACCGAGCATTGTGAACAATAACAAGCCATGCCCCAGCAATAAGCTAATCAGCAAACCATTCAGCCCCATTGATATCAACATCAAAGAGAACACTGCAGTTACGCTATAAGCTGCAGCAAATGAAGCAAGGATCAGCTTGTAGCGTTTAAGACCGGCAACGAAAACGACAATGATCCAGATATTGCTTAAAAGGACAAAGTTGCCGATCATCAGCATTTCGTAAACCAGACCTCCGCGAGAAACCAGAAGAGCAGATGCGATTCCAATCACACCACTAAAAGCCGTCACCAGAAGTATCACTCCCAACAAATTAGGGTTGATATATTCATACTTGCCTTCAACAAGTCGATCAGCGACGAATCGGGCGAACATGAACTGCAATAGCCCAGTCAGAATCATCGATGTGCCGATCAACCAGATGACAGATGTTGTAAAGCTCCTTGCTTCTAAACTCGAAGCACTTTGAGCCAAAAAAGTGCCCATCACACCCATGCCAACCAGCATTAGCCCAAGGATGAAAAGAACCCAGGGGCCCGCGCTAACAAGACCAGCAAACCTGAATGCTTCTACGCTACCGTGACGAGAATCGCCATCAAGGTACTTGCGAAGTTCGAAACCGATGCCTGCCATGATCAGAATACCTTTTTTCCTGACAGCTTCATATCCAGTACTCCGCAACATGCTTTAGCGGCGGATAACGAAGAAAAGCCTTGTCTATGGATTCAAGCAAAACGGAAACACTTTTAAAGTCCCGACTAACAAACGCTGATTCGGCGAGATAAGGTGTCACCTTTTCCGTCGGCATACCTAATTGCTTTGCCTTCTGGAAAGCAAGCACTGCGCGACGTGAGTCACCTTGAGCGAGCAAGGATCTACCTAAAGTAAAATAGGCGTTCCGATTTGTTGGCTGAACCTTTATCGCCATAGCAGACGCAGCAGCCACCTTAGAAAGTAATTTCTTACGGGCATCAGGCTCGTTACTTTCAAATGTCAAAAGCTCCCAGTAGTTACTGGCAATTTGTAACCAGACATTGGAGCGATCTGCTCCCTGAGTTGTTTTGATTTTTTTTTCCAACTGCCGAATTTCGCGATTAAGCCCGGTAATTTTCCTGCTTAAGGTCTCAGCAGCAGTCTGTCGAATCCGCCCATCATGATGACGCAAGGCTCGTTTTAAAGTTGTTATCGCCAAAGATGCTCGCATATTTCCTGCTGATAGCACCTTCTGATGCAAATCGTCCTCGTCATCAGAATGTAGAAGATGCTCAGCAAACCCACGTCGATCACGCTTTTTCACATCACGTCCGATAGGCGATGTAAATGGCAACTGAGGGTTACGCGTAACCTGCCAGTAAACTGGCTGCCGATGCCGCTCATCAGCAAAATGAATCCCAAGAATCAGTGCAGCGCAAATACCAACCAGCCCGACCAGTGGGACAGTCAGGGATATCAAGAAACCAAGCACGAAGAATGAACCAGAACGCGCGCCACTAAGCGAGGATGCCATCACCGCGATTCCAGAGGCGCCAAGCATAGAAGCAAAAAAATGCGCTGCTAAAAAACGCCAAGGAGACTGAAAAAGATCAACACCGACGAGAGTACCGCAGACAATTGACAACTCAACTATGGCAGCGATAAGAACGAACGCCAGCGCCCTGATATTACGCTGCGCGTTCATAGGGCTCGTCAGCGTTACTCGCAGCAGTTTCTTGCAATTCAAATGCAGCCATATCGAGATCAGCATATTCTTTGACGAAATCCATACACGACTTGCGCGTATCACCTGGTTGCAACTGCATCGCACCAGACTTCACAAGAATTTCAGTCAATGGAAAGCCGTACGTTTTTTCGACAAGCTTGGAAGCGCGTTGAATGTATGAATCGCACTGCTCATCACTAAGTAATGGCAGAAGAATCGCCACCGCACTGTTATCGCTGCGCGTGATTGGCAACCAGGAGCTGTCAAGGCCGCGGATATTTTGACTCAAAAATCGAGCGACTGACACCGAAGCTTCGCTGTCATCAAGCTGTAAACACAACAAGGAGGATTGCACTCCATGCTGCGTTGAGAACCGTAGCGCAGCATCAAGCTCAGACAGAAACCACGCCGTCTTGGAATGACTCTGCCCTCTTAAACGAGTTAGAAGATTCCCGATATAGCCACCTAACAGCGAGAGAATATTCAAATTTTCCTGCTGAAAGGCCATGAAATGCATGTCTTGAATAACGAGCAAGCCATGAAGGTGATCATTAAAATCCACAATGGGCACTATCGCCAAGGCACTCGGCTGGAAATCATCTTTCGCCAACGAATCAAGCTTCACGCTGACCAACTCATGAGTCTCTATGGCAACTCTCATCATGGGATCGATGCTTTGCAACTCATCCATTTCGCCATGAATCGCAACCGGTTTCGGGTCAATACGCTTTTCATCTTTCATGACATACAAGCCAGCGACCTGTACGGAGCAGAATTGGGCAAAGATCGCCATAAGCTCTTTACCGGCAACCATACCTTCCGAGTTGCCAGCCAGAACTGGTTTCAATTGCTGCAAGGCTTCGCGCAAGCTCAAACGCTGACCAGCAAGGTATTCTTCTAGCTGACCATGTGACACTTTGAGTATGTGATAGTCCGTGGAAAACTGCTTCAAGCGATGCCTGAGATATTGATTCTCGGCGCTACTCTGGGTTGACTTGCGGCGCCATTGCAAAGATGCGTCACCGACTATGACACTCATGACCACCATACCTACGCACAAGGACATTAGCGAAGACAGCTCGTCAGCGTATGCGTTAGTCGGCATCACGATGAAAACAGCAGATGCAAGTATGCTACACAGAAAGCCCCAAATACTTCCGTAGCGTGCGGCAAACAACACAGGGCCCGCAATAACCCAAGGGAAGCCGGAATTGATTCCGAGCGGATCCTCAGAAAATATCAGATGACCAAGTAACGGCAAAAGGGCGGCAAACAGAACGAATTCAACAAGCCGAGTCTTACTACCACGTCCGAATCGCAATTCCTGAACGACATTATCGATCGCACTCAGCGAACGACTTTTGTTTTTATCCTGCTTTTTCACAACGTCAATTACCTGTACCGATCAGCTTGATTGAAACTTATCGAACAAATAATTGCCTATCCCGATGCTCAGCCCGAAAAACCTCGCACAGACTGGAACAGGCGCGATAGAGCGGCTCGCCTTATAGGCGGGCAGGAACGACAGCAAGCACCGAAATAATAAATTCTTGTAAGCAATGAACATCAACAGGGCGGCTCCATATCACCGAATCGCCTAGCCTTTCGGCTGAAAACGAACAAATTTAAGCCCAAACAAGCAATCGCTAAGCCATGCGGGGAAAAATCCTGATTTGAGTCACAGTTGTGGGTCGAAAACGTGAATCAAGTCGTAAATGGATCATTTCGGTGTTGTTTTGACTAAACAGGTATAGTTTTCTCCATCTATTGAACAAGGAGGTTCAACGGAATGAACCCTAATTGCCCCCGCTGCGCCGCCTCTGGCGCCATCAAATATGGCCGTTTTTATCGATCTGAGGACGCCCAGAGCATCCAGCGATATCGCTGCAAGGACTGCGGAAAGTGCTTTTCCTCAGCCACATTTGCACCCACTTACCAGCAAAAACGCCGACGTCTCAATCGCTTGATTGAAATAGATATTGCCAGCAGCACGGCGCAACGCCGGATCGCAATCAAGCATGGCTGCGCGCGTAATACCGTGGCCCGCAAAATCGCCTTTCTGGCCGACAGAGCGCGGGTCAAAAACCAGGCCTGGCTTACCTCCCAAGCTCCGTTTACCAACCTCCGATGGGATGAGCTCATCACGTTTGAGCACACGCGTTTGAAGCCCCTCTCTGTTGCGGTAATGGTTTGCGAGCAACATCGCTGCATACTGGGCTTTCGAGTTGCACAAATCCCTGCCTCTGGCCTGATTGCCCGGCGTTCAAGGGAAAAATACGGTCCTCGGCGTAATCTCAGTGGCTATGCACGTCGGGATTTATTGAAAAGTTTGGCGCCGCACATTGCACACCAGGCAACGGTCACCTGCGATGAACACCCGCGTTACCGAGACGAGCTAGAAGCGACTTTAACCAACGCTAAGGTGATTCAACATCGCTCCGTACGAGGCTCTTTGACCGGGCAAGGTGAATTGAAACGTGCAGGATGAGACCCCCTATTTACAATCAACCACACGCTCGCAATGATGCGAGACAACATAAAGCGATTGACGCGTCGAACCTGGTGTACAACTAAGCTGAAGAGTGCTCTGGAGGATGTTATCGCGATCTATGTTCACTTCCATAATAGTCAGCTCGTATAGCAGAATCGGCCGTGCAGCTTGAAAAAAACGGCCCTTCATGGCGAGAACTATCAATCCACGAGTCAACAACAGCCAAGTGGACCAGTTATATGCTAGTCTCATTACTCCAACCGCAACGCAAAGGAGGTGATCAAATGTCTAGTGTTTTGATTTCTGGCAGGTCAGCTCTGGGTACTACACAATAGAGACGACGCTCCCAATTGTGTAGTACTCAATATAAAGGCTGATCCAAGTCGGCCAAAGCACGGGGCCACCTCTTACAGGGGTGGCCTTTTTTCGTTTTACCCCTGACATCTGGATGTGACTGATAGGACCAAAGCTAGTCAGTGCAATTCGAGCGCATAAATTCACGCGTAAATTCAATTGAATCGAATCTGCTTGATGCTTGATGCTTGATGCTTGATGCTTGATGTTCAGCATGCATGTAATCTTCAACAAACAACACGCGCTCTTTCGTACCGATCAAGTATGCACATCGGTTTTGAATGCACCGGGTAGTGACACTTCGAGAATACTGAGATCGCTGCTCAGATTGCTAAAGCGATAGACATCCTCTGGTGGTAATGTGAATGCATCGCCTGTCACCAGTTGCTGTCCTTCAACGGCAAGCGAACCTGACAGTAAATAGCAGAAAAGTATGTCTGCATCATGAGACGATCGGATATCCGCATTGCTTGTTGATAACACCTGAGGACTTGGGCTCACAACGTGAACGCATGCCTTACCGTCGGTTGCAGCTATTATTCCGGTTTCACGGGCTGTTAACCCAGGCAGGCGATGCTTTACATGCGTCGCATCATCCAGACGGTGATGACAAAATCGCTGTCCATCGAATAATCGATCACGATTAACGGTTGAGTTCGGCAATGACATGTCATGATCGATAGTTGTTATGTGCTCTGCCGGAACACCTATCTCGATTACCTCCAGGCCGTCTGAGGCTTCCAGCACTCGATGACGAATTTCGGGCGGTTGCGTGACGCAGTCACCGGCGCGTAGATAGAATTCATCACCTTGATCTTCATAGACGAGCTTGACCCAACCGGTGACACAGTAGATCAGTTGAAAGCCAACGGTGTGGTAGTGCACCATATCGGGTACTGGACCACCGTCGGGAATTCGAATATGCGAGGCGATTATGCTGCCTCCTAGTCTGCTTGGAATAAGGTCTCGGTAATGCATACCTGCCCGCCCTATAACCCACGGCGCGCTGTCTTTCAATGTACGTACTTCAAACTGATGTTGCGTCGGCGGGAGCTGAAGTGGCGTCGTATCGCTTTCCCAACGCAGCTGTGTTCCACCCGGCGATTGCCTTGGCTTGGTGGCAAGGCCCTCTTCAGATGACTTGATAACTAGTACCGAATCGGACGGATTTTTGTCTCGTACGAGACGCATGGCCAAGCCATAACCGTTAAGCTCGGCAACTCGTGGGTCATCGGCGGGATGGATAAGGTCTAGCGTGAAGCCGAGTGTCTCGGTGAAGAATGCGAGCTCCTCGTGAAGGTCCGTGCACCGAAGCACGCACATTGCTACGACAGGTTTGCTTGATTCCGGCGTATAACGGCTCATAGCCGGAGTATACTCTCACTGTCATAGAGCTAACGTGCACAACACCGTGAATCAGGCAACTGCCAAGAAAAAATCAAACCCCCTTGTTGATATTCTGATCAGCATCCTCATTCCTTCCATCATTCTGATGAAGATGAGCGGTGAGGACCGTCTGGGCCCTACTACCGCGCTGATCGTTGCGCTGGCCTTTCCGATTGGCTACGGCCTCTATGATCTCATTGTCAATGGAAATCGCAATGTGATGGCGGTGCTGGGTGTTGTCAGCGTATTGCTCACTGGCGGCATCGGCCTGTTGAAAATCGACGCGCAATGGCTCGCTATAAAGGAAGCCGCCATCCCGTTATGCATTGGCATAGGGGTTATCGTCGCCAACAAGCTTGGTTTCCCATTGATCAGAAAACTGCTATTCAATCCAGAGTTGATGAATACAGAACTTATTCAGAAAACGCTCGACGAAAAAAACAATGGCAAGCTGTTTGAAACTCGTCTGAATCAAGCTAATTATTTTCTCGCTGGCACTTTCTTTTTCAGTGCCGTGATGAATTACGGATTAGCCAAGACTATTGTCACAAGTGCAAGCGGGTCATCAGCTTTCAATGAGGAACTGGGGCGTATGAATCTGCTGAGTTATCCTGTCATTGTAGTACCGTCGATGATCATGATGCTTGCGATATTCTGGTTTATCTGGCGAACTGTCAGCAAGCTGACCGGCTTGACGCTCGAAGAAGTCATGCTTACTGAGCAAACCGATAAAAATGACACGTCTGAGTCACACTAAAACCGCTGACCCTTTGAGATAATTTCTCAGAAAACAACTCTACTTATATCATCACTCTTGATCCGGCTACTCTTAATCCAGCTACTCTTGATCTAGTCACTCTTGAGCCCATCACTCTTGACTCCTTCAATCTGTTGAGTCTTATCAAATTACTCCGGCCAACGTTTGACCGCTGGCCGAAGTGGAAGTGATTGTCAATTGCTCAAATACTCGAATGGTTTCAGCTTGTACCTTATGGACTTGTAAGCAATTGAGCCTGGTCCGTCTCCTTTACCCTTCCGGTATATTCAAAGCCAGAAACATCGGCGCCTTGTCACGTCGTATCAAGATCGGAATAGGATCTCCGACGGGCGCATCCTTGACGATCTTTGCCAGGGATGCCACCGACTCTACCGGCTTTCGGTTGATTGATTCAATAACATCACCTTTACGAATACCAGCCAGGGCTGCTGCACCGTCCGGGTCGATATCAGAGACAATCACACCTTTTGCGATACCGAGCTCAATACGCATTTCTTCGGGTATTTCACCTACCACGATACCCATACGCGTCTCATCGACAGGATCAGTTGCCTGTTCGATGGAACTGACTTGGCGATCGCCTTCAAGTGGCTCGATGGTCACTTCAAGCGTGGTGCGTTTGCCGTCACGCAGCACTTTAAGGTCAACCTTTTCACCAGGTGGTATAGAACCGACCAGTGGTGGAAGTGCACTGGAAAATGGCACACCCTTACTATTGAACTCAAGGATAATATCGCCGCTCTTGACACCGCCTTTGTCAGCTGGACTGTCATTGCTGACTTGCGCGACCAATGCACCTTCCGGCTTGTCGAGGCCAAAAGATTCAGCCAGCGCCTGATCAATATCCTGAATCGTTACACCCAACCAACCACGCGTCGCGAAGCCTTTGGCTTTCAACTGCTCGGCTATAGACATAGCAACGTTTATTGGTATCGCGAAGGAGAGTCCTTGATAACCACCAGAGCGCGAGTAAATTTGTGAGTTCACACCAACGACCTGGCCATCAGTATTAAACAGTGGCCCACCGGAGTTACCTGGATTTACCGCAACGTCCGTCTGAATGAACGGCACGTAAGTGTCATCAGGCAGACTTCGCGCAAGCGCTGAAACAATGCCTTGTGTCGCTGTGTGTTCGAAACCAAACGGGGAACCGATAGCCAAGACCCATTCACCGACTGTCAAATCGTCTGAATCACCAACTTTTACAACAGGCAAGTTTGTCGCATCAAGTTTAAGTAATGCGATATCACTTGCTGCATCACTACCGATCAACTTCGCATCAAATTCACGCCGATCTTGCAATCCAACAGTGATTTCTGTCGCACCGTTGACAACATGAGCATTAGTGACAACATAGCCATCATTGGAAATGATGAACCCGCTACCAAAACCCTGCCCGCGACGTGGTTGTCGGTCAGGAATTTGCGGCAACTGTTCGAAGAAACGGCGAAATTGTTCTGGCAGCTGCTCAGGATCGAATCCTGGACCGCCGCTACCGACTGGAACCTGTGCTTCTGACGTCACTGAGATCTTGACTACTGCGTCACCTTCTTCCTCGACCAAAGCACTGAAATTGGGCAATGAATCGGCCCAGGATTTCGTTACAGCAAGAAAAGGAAGTAAAACTAACCAAAAAAGGGGCTTTCGATATATTCTCGTCAATGAAAACAAGCGTGTCTTGCCTCTCGTGGCTTGCTGACCTCGCTGCAAAGTGTGCGGCAGTTCCAGCCCTTGGGTGTTACTCATGATGTTTTGCTCCGTAGAACTTTTAATGGGTTTCTTGTTCAATCGACACGTACAGACCGACTCTGGGCGTCCGGTGTTGCATTACAAAAAGTTATTGATGCATGCCGATCGTCAGACAAATACATGGGGGTTAAATGCGAATTTTACTAGTCGAAGATGATATCGAAGCGGCCACTTATCTCGTCAAAGGGCTGACGGAATCAGGCCATAGCGTGGAACACGCGGCCGATGGTGACAAGGGTTTACAATTGGCCATTGCCAATGCGTACGATTCCATGATCATCGACCGCATGCTGCCGAAACGCGATGGTCTGTCGATCATTGAAGAACTGCGGCGTATGGGCAACATGACACCTGTACTGATACTCAGTGCGCTAGATGATGTCGATGAGCGTGTCACAGGCCTCAAAGCCGGGGGTGATGACTATCTCACCAAGCCATACCAGCTGAGCGAGCTGACTGCGCGCCTGCAAGCGTTAACTCGGCGAGCTCAATCCGGTGTTCAGGGAACCGTGCTGCACGTTGGCGATCTGACGCTTGACCTGATCAAGCACAAGGTTACGCGCTCCGGGCGCAACATCAATCTGCAACCTCGCGAATTCAGGCTGCTCGAATATCTCATGCAGCACACCGGCCAGGTGGTTACTCGCAGCATGTTGCTGGAAAATGTATGGGACTACCACTTCGACCCGCAAACCAATGTTATTGATGTGCAGATCAGCCGTTTGCGCAGCAAGATCGACAAGGACTTCGACACGCCGCTGCTGCACACGGTTCGTGGTGCTGGCTACAAATTGCAACAAGTAGCCAGTAGCGTCGAAGCGTCCTGATCGGCTTCGAGATATCCTGACAAGACGCGTCAAAACGACCGTACTCACGACATTCTCGCTCGGAAATAGACCGACATCCGAGGGGCGAGCGTCGTAAAGTAAGGCTGACCTGACACGGACCTGTCAACAGACGAGGCCCCAGCGCTGCCATCCAAAGGTAGTGGTGCTGGGGCCTTGTGTCGTTTGACAGATTGGACACGATGCGTAATCCCGGTCCGCTACAGGCTACACTTGCACGATGAGTTCGGTTATCCGTCAAAACGAGCAGTCGCCACTTACCTATCACGGCACCGAGCGTCGGCAACAGGCCGTCCCCGTCCCGTATGACCGACGCGGCGTGGCACGCAGTATCGATCGACGACGTCTGTTCCGCACCTCAGCCTTTCGTCTGGCCTTGATCTACGCCACCTTGTTCAGCGCATTGTCTGCCGCAACGCTCGGCTTCATCTATTGGTCAACGCGTGATCAGATCGAATCTCAGGTCGATGCGCGCTTGCGCCTGGAAACGGACTACCTGATCAATCTGTACAAATCCGGTGCACTCCCGGAGTTACTGGAGGCGATCCAACGGCGTAACCAGATCGATACCTATGGCCGCTTTTACTACTTGGCCAATAGCGAAAACGGAACCAATAACAAGGACGATCAGTCCGACGAGGATTTGCCGATACGACTTAAATCGGTACGTTCCCACACAACACGCAATATGGGGGACGTCGCCGATCTTCCACCCGGTAGCCCCCGAGCCTTCAACCCCGTGCGAGTGGCAGAGACGCAACTGTCGAACGGTCTGAAACTGACCATCGGCCACGAGATCAGTGACGAAAAGGCGCTGCTTGATCACACGTTTGCACTGGTGGTAGGCGCGACCTTGCTTACGCTGTTGTTCTCCTTGATCGGCGGGGTCTGGATTGGCACAAGCGTTCTCAGGCGTATCGATTCGGTCAGCCGTACCGCATCAGATATCATGAGTGGTGACTTGTCACAGCGCTTGTCTGTAACCGCGCGCGATGATGAATTTGATGAAATAGCCACCAAACTCAACCAGATGCTCAACAAGATCGAGGATCTGATGAAGAGCATGCAGCAAGTCACGAACAACGTCGCGCATGATCTGCGCAGTCCCTTGACTCGACTGCGTAACCGTCTGGAAGTGACTTTGCTCGAAGATCGAGATGCCGATAACTATCGCGAAGTCATGGGAGAGGCGATTGGTGATGCGGATAGTCTGATACATACCTTTAACGCGATGCTCAGTATCGCCCGGCTCGAGGCCGGCATTGATTCATCTCAATGGACCGAAACCCCCATTGGAGACCTGGCCAACGAACTCTCTGAACTTTATGAAGCTGTTGCGGAGGAAGAGGACAATCTGGAATTTGTCGCAGACATTCAAGATAACCCTGTCTATCACTGCAATCGACACCTGATTGGCCAGGCGATTACCAACCTTCTCGACAATGCAATCAAGTACACAGCTCGCCCAGGTGTGGTCTCCCTTAGTGTCAAGGGTAACAATGATCTCTTTACGATAACGGTCAGCGATAATGGACCAGGCATACCTGTCGAAGAACGTGGACGAGTATTTGAGCGGTTTGTCCGACTGGAGAACGAACGTAACTCACCAGGCAATGGACTTGGACTGAGCCTGGTTCAAGCCGTCATTCGATTGCATTCAGCCTCGCTGGTCCTCGAAGATAACAATCCAGGACTTCGAGCGATCATCACACTAAAGCGCAAGGTTAAAAACCAATCGAAAGTGTAAATGTTGAATGTCAAACATCAATGAGCCCAATTAATTAATTCAGACTCGTCAGCGAAAGCCAGTGTTTGACACGCACGACCGGGTCATTGTGTTGCGCGACATCTGTCACTACGCAGACGCTGTCCGCCCCATGCTCGTAAGCGGCCATAGCGCGATCAGGTGTGAAGCCACCGATGGCGACCAATGGAGTTGAGCCTATGGCAATTTTCC
>CAYULV010000006.1:13285-25185 GCA_964445655.1 uncultured Granulosicoccaceae bacterium
TCAGGTGTGAAGCCACCGATGGCGACCAATGGAGTTGAGCCTATGGCAATTTTCCAACGTGCCAGTTTTTCAAGTCCTTGCGGGCGCCAGGGCATTTTTTTGAGCAAAGTGGCGTAGATGGGACCCAGAGCAATATAGTCAGGCTTGAGTGCCAGGGCGCGGGCCAGCTCGGCTTTGTCATGGGTGCTCAAACCGTATTTTATCCCTCGTTGTTTTATCTGTTCAATATCAGCTGTGTCCAGATCTTCCTGTCCTAGATGGACTGCATCGCAGCCTTCATCAATAGCAATTTTCCAGTAGTCATTAATGATCAACTGGCAGTCAAATCGATCACATAGTTTTTTAGCCAAGCGGATTTCAGATCTGATACTGGCTTCTTGCTCGGCAGTGCTGCAGTCCTTGATTCGAAGCTGCACAGTTCGTAAGCCTTCATCAAGGAATGCTTGCAGATGTTGAGTGGAATCTACGATGAGATAAAAACGATCGAGCATTAGCTGTTCCAGAAGGGTGTGCCAAGTACAGGTGTGGACGGCGTAGCCATGTCACGAGCTGGAATAGCTTTAGCCCGTGAAGCTTGGAACCCGGATTCGATGGCAAGTGCCATGGCGCTTGCCATGGCAACGGGGTCGCCAGCCTTTGCAACGGCCGTATTGAGCAACACTGCATCGTAGCCCATCTCCATTGCCTGACAGGCATGGGAGGGCAAGCCTATCCCTGCATCAATGATTAAAGGAACATCAGGGAAGTGAGCACGCAGCGATCGGAGGGCGTAAGGATTATTGAGCCCGCGTCCGCTACCAATCGGCGCACCCCAAGGCATGAGTAATTTACAGCCGGCATTTATCAGCTTGTCGGCAACAATCAGATCATCGGTGGTATACGGAAAAACTTGAAAACCGTCAGCCACGAGAATTTTTGCGGCTTCTACCAGGCCATATACATCTGGTTGAAGTGTATCGTCCTCCCCTATCACTTCGAGTTTTATCCAGGGAGTATCGAATAGCTCACGCGCCATATAGGCAGTATTGACGGCTTCCTTGACCGATCTGCAACCCGCTGTATTTGGCAATACATGCGCGTCGGTGGTTTTGATCAACGACCAGAATGCTTGCCCCGATTTATCAGTACTTGATTCGCGGCGTAACGATACCGTCACAATATTGGTCTTGGAGGCTTTAATTGCATCCAACATGATTTGTGGAGACGGATACAAAGCAGTTCCAAGTAATAATCTGGAGCTGATCGTTGTGTCATATAAGTTAAGGCTCATGTTCTAGCCCCCTGCCATCGGCGCAATGACATCTACCGCATCATCACTCGACAACAAGTACTTGTCGCGCTCTGAAGCCGGCACGAATGTACCGTTAACAGCGGTCGCCACCTGATCGGGTTCGTGCCCCAAAAAGCTCAATAACTCCGCGAGTGTGCTACACGTAATATCGCAGCTTTCACCGTTAATCTTCATTTTCATCGGTCACCTTGGTATCAACCCGCTGATCAAGTGCCAGGTCTACAGCTCGACGGGCCATCGCAGGCGCACATAGAAAGCCGTGCCTGAAAAGCCCGTTTATAAATAGCGTTTTTCCTCGTCGACGTAAACGAGGTAAATTATCATTGAAGGCAGGCCTGGCATCACACCCCATCTCCAGGACGGACGCTTGCGCAAAAGCAGGATGTAATGCATAGGCCGCAGACAAGAGCTCCATAAGCGAACGTGCGGTAATGCTGCTCTTATCATCGCTTTCGATCATCGTGGCACCGATCATAAACACGTGATCTTCGCGCGGCACGATATATAGTGGATAGCGTGGATGCAACAGGCGAATAGGCCGGCTCAAGTGCAATTCAGGTAATTGCAGCAACAGCATCTCACCTTTCACACCACGAAGATCACTCAAGACATCGCGCGCAGCCAAGCCTCTACAATCTATCCGCCAATCAGCCTCACTATCATTACTCAAACTGGAATCAGTAACAGGTGTTGAGTAATGAATGGATACATTGGGGTGCGCCTCCAATGAGGCGCTCAATGCTTGCAAAGTACGTCGTGGATCGAGATGGCATTCCTGTTCGAAAAACAGTGCACGTGAAAAACGATTTTCAAGATCAGGTTCCAATTGCGCCAATTGCTGCGTATCAAGCGAGATCGATCCAGCCGTTTTAGACGCAAAGAGTTCAAGATCTGGCAAATCTCGATTATTCGCCACCACCAGAGAGCCCTTGCTCATCACATCAGGGCCGTGCTTTTTCCAAAAGCGGATACTCTCAGCACCCAAAACACCAATGAGTGCTTCGGCACTCTCCATTTCGCACTCTGGCGCAAGCATCCCACCAGCCCACCATGAGCAACAGTTCTCGTCGGGACCATCACTACTTGCATAGAGCGACACTATGCAATCACGTTCAGCAAACAGCTGGGCACAACACAGCCCAGCAACTCCTGCTCCGATAATCTCTACGTGAGTTTGATTCACAGCTAGTGGGTTCTCAAGCTACAAGCTTCAATTCACGACGGCCGTGTAGCTGTCAACATCGGGAGTTGATTCAATCAGACCTTGTTGTAGCATGAAGTCTGCAAACGCCTTATATCTCTGCGTATCTACAGCCGCTGGACGAAGAGCGAAGCGCGGCAAAGTATCTTTCCAGGCGCGGCGATTCAGCTCATTATCCAAAGTCTTAGGGTTGCTATCACGAAACAGCTCCCAAGCTTCATCAGGGTGATTGACAATAAAGGTTGTCGCTTGCTGAAGGGCATTGACAAACTTGCCCAAGGAGGGATTATCAAGCTTGTCGTTATTTGCTACCAGAATCAGCTCGTCAAACAAGGGCACACCTTCCTCTTCAGGATAGAAAGCGGTACCGGGACGCTCTTCGATATCCATTTGGTTAAGTTCAAAGTTTCGGAAAGCACCAATAACAGCATCGACTTGCCCCGTGATCAGCGAGGGTGATAGTGAGAAATTAACGTTTACTAGCTCAACATCTTCTAGTGTAAGCCCGTGAGTCTCAAGCATGGTCTTGAGCAAGGCATCTTCAAAACCACCGACAGAGAAACCCACTTTCTTGCCTTTTAGATCGGCGATGCTTTTGATTGGACCGTCTTTTAGTACGACGAGGGAATTAAGCGGAGTCGAAACCAGCGTGCCGATTCTTGTTAAAGGCAATCCTTGATCGACTTGAACGTGTAGCTGTGGTTGGTAGCTTATAGCGATATCAGCTTTGTTTGCCGCTACCAGCTTCGGCGGCAGGCTCGGATCGGCCGGTTCAATAAGTTCTACTTCCAGTCCCGCCTGTGTGAAATAACCCTTTTGCTCCGCGATGATCAATTGGGCATGATCAGGATTTATAAACCAATCCAACAATACGACTAATTTGTCAGCGGCATTGGCACTCGTCGTGGCAACTGACAATAAAAATACTAACAACAGGTTTTTCATGATTTTGAAGGCTCTTTGGATAAGGAATGAAAACTTGAATCAGTGCTCCAGTACAAACAACGGTCGAGCAATGTATTGACAATAAAATAGAGAGATACTGCGATTAGACACAAGCACAGTAGCGCACCAAACATCAGATCAGTTTGCATGCGCCCATTGGCATTGAGCATCAGATAACCCAGGCCATGGCTGGAACCGACCCACTCTCCAACGACTGCCCCTATAGGAGCGATGGACGTGGCAACTCTCACACCTGAGGCAATCGATGGCAGTGCTGCAGGCAACCTGATGTGGAGTAGCGTGGACCAAGTACTAGCACCCAGAGTACTGGCGAGATCTATCATGGAACGACTTGTATGTCGCAGGCCGTCAAAGGTTGCAGCAACCACCGGAAAATAGATTATTAACGTTGCCATGACTATTTTTGAAGCCATGCCATAGCCGAACCACAAGGTTAACAAAGGCGCTAATGCGAATACAGGCAGTGATTGGCTGATTACCATCAAAGGTAAAGCCCATCGTCTGGAGCTTTTAAAAACGGTTAATGTAATAGCGCTGATAATACCGAGCGATATGCCAATAAGCAGGCCTGCAATAATCTCGAACAGCGTTATTGCACTATGTTCCAACAAGGTATCGTATTGATCTATTGAAGTAGCAATGACAACAAGCGGAGCGGGAAATATGAACGCCGGGACTTCCGTTACGACTACCAGAATATGCCAGCAAAACAGGATGAGTGATGCACTGACAAGTATTCTTGCAACTTTGCCAAGCATACTTCTCGTAGAGGTATTGATAACTTCAGGCATGCGCCACCTGTTTCAGGAGTCGCCAGAGTTGCGGGATACCCGCCATAACCACAGGATCGTCAACAGAGCGCGCCGGCGTACCCGTTAATTCAAGTTGCGTAGTTTCGGATATCTGATCAGCCACCAATGGCCGCAAGACATGAACATAATGGCACAAGCGCAATGCCTCACTGGGATCATGCGTTACCAACACAACGGTTTTGCCAACAAGCAGGTCGTAGGAGAGTGATTGCAGTTCATCACGCGTTATGGCATCGAGTCCGGAGAAAGGCTCATCCATCAGTACCAGTTTACGATTCTCGAAAAGCGTTCGGGCCAAAGCGATCCGTTGCCGCATCCCCCCAGATAGAGCTTTCGGCAACGCTGTGGCCCAATCTTGAAGGTTCACTTGCTCGAGCAAGTGAATGGCTTTGGCGCGAGAGTCCTTGTCGACACTCCCTCGTAGTCTTGCTCCTAACTGCACATTGTCCAGTGCGTTAAGCCATGGCAGCAAGCCATCCTCTTGAGACATATACGCAATCTGTCGAGATAGATCTTTAGCACCCGCGTTTTCAATAAAACCTGAATCTGGTTTCTCCAACGTCGCCAACAAACGCAGCAGGCTGGTCTTTCCCACACCACTACGCCCTACAATGGCATGCCATAGACCGCATCGCAGCGTCAGATTCAGCCTGTCAAATACTCGATGTCCGGATCTGTTCAGACTAACTTCATTGAACACGATGGCGTTATCGCAAGTCACTTAACTTAACCATTGAGCATGGAAATGATGTACCGGGCCATGACCGTTCCCGATGCTTAGCTGGTCAGCGGCGACGATTGCCTGGTGTACATAGTTAGTTGCGTTGGCGACAGAATCTGGCAGCTTAAATCCTTTGGCTAAGCCTGCGGCAATTGCCGAAGACAAGGTACAGCCGGTACCGTGAGTGTTTTTCGTATCGATTCGCGTGAATTCAAATAATTTGGTTTCACCTTCATGCACCAACACATCGGAGCTTTGTCTGGATTCGAGATGTCCGCCTTTTAGCAGGACGGAACTACCGGTCATAGTGCTGAGCTGTCTGGCGTGATTTTCAATATCTGTAATGAGTTGAGCTTCACTTAGACCAAGAAGTATGGCGGCTTCAGGAATATTGGGTGTCAACAGGGTTGCCAACGGGCAAAGTGTGTCGCTAAGTGCTGATAAGGCATCATCACTCAGTAACTTGTCACCACTTTTCGCGACCATGACAGGGTCTAAAACGACAGGTATGGCCGGGTATTCTCGAAGTACGGATGCGACGGCTTCGATGACAGGCGAATTTGACAACATGCCGATTTTTATCGCGCATATATCAAGATCATTCAGGACAGTTTGAATCTGATCGATGACGAACTGAGGTGGTACATCGTGGATACCGCTAACCGTTTGCGTGTTCTGAGCCGTCAGTGCGGTTATAACGCTCGCACCGTAGACGTCGAGAGCGCTGAAGGTTTTGATATCGGCCTGAATGCCAGCACCGCCGCAGGAATCGGAACCAGCGATAGTCAGAGCAATAGGAGTTCTATCAGGGTTTGCCAGCTTCGCGGCAGAGCGCGTATCTTCGTTCATCCTTTACTCCGTTGGATCTAACCGGATTCAAGGAATGCAAACAGGGCGCTAAGGGATGGATACCGCCTGGCTTGATCCCTTCGTCGGCATTATCCGCATCAGGTTCATCGGGATCGCGCAAAATTTGCGACATCTCAGCATGCAACCAGTTTGGTTGCCAGCACCCCGTCAAGGACTAGTACGATATCACATAGCTGGCCAAATCTCAGCGAGTAGGCAGCAGTCTAAATAAATAGATGGATTTAAATCGCTCTACTTTCTAATCTTCGTTGTCAAGAGTATCGGTTCGAGCACAACGATAACCAACAACGCAGGAGAAGGCATCACTTGTTCTCCAAGCGGAGATAACCGGACGTTCAACAAAGGATGCGCAGCTTTCAGCTGACGCATGTACCAGGCTGCTCGCCCCTAAAAATCCGCGCAGAAACACCTTTCCTTGTTCGTCAGCGAGTTCTTGAAGCTCTCGGCATTGATAGTCTTTCGAATTAAGCGCAGTACGTGAACCTGCAGTTTCGAAGACACACGCAGAACAAAACAGCAATGTCAAAACTGCTGTTACGGACACTTTGGCACATCTGAGACTGATTGACATATTCGTTCGTTCGCTAAAAATAACAAAAGTTCAGGAAAACCCGCACCGAAATGACCAATTTGCAACTTCGACTACAATTTTCGGCATCCCATCAATTACGTTTTTACGGGCGACAGATCTCAATAGATTCTTCGCCAAAAATTATAGTCTCTAAATCGAAAAGTATTTCATATCGGCTGTTCTCCTCTCGAGAGAACACATGTTTGTGCTACACGCTAGATCAGAAAATGTGCGCCGGGTGTCCACTGAAGTGCTCGATGAATCTGAGGTGAGTCCGCGCGCGAAACGTCCGATTGGGGAACAAAGTTAATTCACCGGGCGCTAGATTTTGATCATGTTTGGCTCACGCCATCCCTTCCCGCCTCACTGACAAGTACTAGCCACACATAAAAGCTGCAATATAAATAGAGCAATATCTAAATATTAAGAGTATGCTTTGCCCATTGGAACGTAGTTCCGATCCTCTCTCGAGCCTGAACTCTCGCAAGTTTATCGGCAATGCCCCTACCTGGCACCTTTTCAATTTTCCGTGTGGATTGTTGATCTGCAGGCGCTCGCCTTTTCTTTTTATTAGAGCGAGATATAGCTTTGTGTCTAACAAGCAGAGAGACAACCATCATGACAAGCAAAGTAGCTGCGCTTAACAAAGAACAGCCTTCAATACTGTCGTTTTTGAACGACATTCCCAACCTGTGCTCACTAGCAGGGTTAGCCTGTACGTTATCAGCGATCTATTTCAGCATAACGGGTGTCTATTACGCTGCAATGATCGGTATGGTTTGGGCAGTCGCCTTCGATTGGGCAGACGGTTTGATCGCGAGAAGATTAAAAGGCCGCACAGGTAACGATATGAAATTCGGTGGGCAGCTTGACGTGCTGATCGATATCGTTAGTTATGGCGTTGCCCCTGCGATATTGTTGATGAGTTATGGACAATTCAAACCCATCTATCTGATCGGTGCGTTTATTATGCTATCGGCGGGTGTGCTGCGTCTGAGCTATTTCTCCATTTTTGGTCTTGCAGGGGGCTCAAGATACCGAGGCCTTGCAATAGATAACAACAATCTGGCTCTGGTGTTTATCTTTTTATTAGAAAGTTATTTCAGTCCAGGCGCTTTCAGCTTCATTCTTTACATTAGCTGTGTATCACTTGCGATTTTAAACGTATCAAACATCAGCACACCGAAATTATCCGGCAATCCGGTAAACGTGTACCTACTTGCCTTTTACACACTGGCGACAAGCATTATCTACAGCTGGAAACTTTTTTCCTGACGGCTATGCATTGCACAATGAATGCTGACCGTTCCGCTTTTTATTTTATGGAACGATACAAATATGCTTGTCTATACGGTTGGTACGTTCGACATGCTGCATGTAGGTCATCTTGCACTGCTGGAAAAATGCCGCGCGCTAGGAGATGAAGTGGTTGTTGGTGTCGCGTCCGACGACGTTGTAGCATCCTACAAACCCAATACCCCGATCATCCCATTGAATCAACGTACAGAAATGCTAGAAGCTCTACGGTGTGTAGATCGAGTACACCCCTACTATGAATTGGAGTATGTATCAGCCTGCAAAGAGCTCAATGTCGATATATTTGTGGTCGGAGAAGATTGGGGGCGCAATCCTCACAACATCAATGTGGAATCTTACCTGGCGCAGGAAGGAAAGAAAGTCATTCAAGTACTCTACAACCTTCGAACTTCTTCAACAGCCATAAAAAAAGATGTGATGGCCCAGAGATGCCTATGTGCTCAGACTGGCTCTCAGTTAGATATAGCCGCTATCGTTGTGTAATCGAATTGTCAGATAAATCACGAGTATCTTTCTAGCGACCGTCGTGCGCTATTTCTCGTTCCAGCACTAGATCGTCATTCAAAGTCACCCGCCACGCCCAGAACGTTGAAGATCCAGACACGGTCGGTGCCATGTCAACGGATATCGGCAAGCCTCGTTCCCTATCAGCAAACAATGCCACTTCGCTCGCCTGAATCCGAATACCTCGCCTACCAGTCGCATCAGTCAGCCACAGAAAGTGCTGCCCTTCAGATCCAGATTTGAGTTCGGACAAACCGGTAAAGGTACCCTGTACTTCGACAGACTCAGCAACGATAGGCGCACCGCTCGTCTGCTCAGATTCACCACGGTAAAAAAAGAACAGCCCTGCGAATAACATTAATATTGGGAGAGCGGTCAGGATAGAGTGAATCGGATTCTTCTTGCCTGGCGTGTATTCGCCCGGGGTTATCTCTTTTTCTGGAATATGAAAACGTTTTGACTTTGACGATCCAGATACGGACTTGAGCGTCTTTGCAGACGCGCCCCCAAACTCCGAAGACTGATTAAGTTTGGCTAGCGCGATCTGATCTCTCTGGCGCGCATCGTCATTCAGCTTTGTGTGTCGACCAGCATTGCCATTGCTAGAACCATTGCCAGTACTAGAGCTATTGCTAGTACCAGAAGTGCGTTTACTCAATGTTTATCACCTGTGTACGCACTAATCTAGAATGTTGAAAAATATTCCATCTGCTCCCACTCGGAAACAGAGGCAAGGTAGCGCTCCCACTCAGCTCGTTTGAGGTTGACGAGATAGTCCACGAACTCATCCCCAAGGTAATGTCGGTATACCGTTGAAGCGTGAAACCGTTCAATCGCCACCTGTAGACTAGCTGGCAAGGCTTCAGCATCGGTATTGTAGGGATTCACGAGTGGGGCCGGGGCTTTGAGTTGCCGTTCCAGACCATCCATTCCAGATATCAATTGTGCCGCCAGCGCAAAGTAAGGATTGCAGGAGCTGTCAGCTACTCGGTTCTCGACACGACTGGCGTTATCATCGAGTGCAAACAGGGCACGAACCATAGCGCCACGGTTGTCGTGAGCCCAACCAATCTTGTTCGGCGCCAATTGAAAGGGAGCGTAACGTTTATAACCATTGATCGTAGGCGTTGTCATCAAACAGGATTCAGCTGCACCAGCGAGCAAGCCGGCAATCCAGTTTTCCGCGATTGGCGGTGGAGTTTGATCAATTTGCGGCATGAATTGATTGCTACCCGTCTTCGTATCAACCAAGGATTGGTGAATATGCCAACCATTTGCTGCAGCATTGGGCAATCGAGGCTTGGCCATGAACGTCGCATGCAAGCCCCGCCTGAAACAGACTTCCTTGACCATAGTGCGAAAATTCACAGCCATGTCCGCAATCGTCATGGGATCGGCTGGCGCAAAAGTGAATTCGAACTGGCTCGGACCCATTTCAATCTCAACACTTCGCACCGGCATATTCATGCCTTGAGCCGTCCGACGCAGCAGATCAAGCAACTCCTCAGCTTCGCCATAGCGTGTTTCAGTCAAATACTGAAAACCTTTAGTGAAGGCACGGGTTGTCGGGGGTTGACCAGGCATCGTAGTGTCGACATGTTCGCGCGCTGGATTGACCAATTCGAACACCTGGAACTCGACTTCCAAACCCATAATGGCTTTAAAGCCTCGCTGAGCCAGTTGATCTAATGCAGTAGCAAGCACCTGACGCGACGTAAATACAATCGGCTCACCGCTTATCGTACTGACATTGCAATGCAACAACGCGGAATGCTCCGACCAGGGTAGCTGTTGAAAGCTGCTCGGAACCGGAGTCAGGAGAACATCACTGGCACCACGCATCGGTGCTTCATCTGTGTCGGACCAGACAGGAAAGACCGTGCGGTGCGATGTGTCCTTGAGCAACAAAGTGGATGGCACTCGAATGCCGCTAGTAAACGCAGCTGCCAGTGCATCAGCAACCACGGTTTTTCCGCGTAAAATACCGTGAGCATCTGCAAACACGATGCGTACGGTTTCGATCCCTTTGGCCTTGACCGAATCAATCAATGCGACTGCCGCAGTGATGTCTTCATCGCAAAGTAGACCGGCCTTTGCAAGCAATCCGGATTTTATTGACTCGTGCAGTTGAGCTGCCATTACACGCTGGCATCCCAGGGGCAATCCATACGACGTTGCGCATCAACTTGCTGACTCGCCTCTTCCCAGTTTTCAGTACCAGCAATGGCATCGTTGGACAAGGGGCCTGTCAATGCAGTTACATCCATACCGTCACGCATAGGCAATGCCGTTTCATTCCCTTCCTTGAGCTGGCTTATCGCATCTCGGAGTTTACGTCGATTCAGGCTGATGCCAACATCCGTCTTGCCAAGATGTTCTTTCGTTCGATCTTGTATGGGGCCCGGACTTTCCACTGCCCATTGATCATGCACATTGATATCCATACCCATCCCGGTATAGGTCAATGAAGACTGTTCATCCGGGTTGTAACCATAGTGATTGCGCTTGTTCTTGATCGGGGCATAGTCTGGCAGACGGTGTTCCTTGAGGCGTTGTTCACGCATCGTCTGTTTATCGACCGGTTTGTCAAAACTGGTGAACATCGAATACCAATAACAATGTTCATCGTCGACCGGGACATGCCATTGAGTGATGGTCATCTCTCGACTCATGGGTATGCAGATGGCCTGTGGAAAAATATGATTGGTAACCCGAACATGCGTTCTGCCATCGTCAAGGTGCCGTAAAGCGGTGAGGCGCATGCCGTAGGGAGTTTCATCGACACGGATATCCGGACGCGGATAGTCGCGTAACAATTGCGTCATGGGCATATCGGTTTTTGCCGCCTTGTCACGAAATTGCTTGCCGTAGCTGTCGTCTGGGTCTTCATCTTGTAAAAAGCGATGCAAAAAAGACGCATGGGCGGGATCGATCCCGACTTCCATTGCCTGCAACCAGTTACATTCCCATAAGCCTTTGAACGCAAAAACATGCGTCTCTGGTGCTCTGAAACAATCGAAGTTGGGGAATGGTGGTGGATCACCTGGTCCGAGGTAGGCGAACACAATGCCATTTCTCTCTTCGACCGGATAAGCCGACGTTCGGATACGCTCATGCATTATCGAACCCAGTGGCTCACCAGGCTGCTCCACACATTGACCGGTTCGATCGAAATGCCAGCCATGAAAAGGACAACGCAGACCATTATCTTCCAGGCGACCAAAACATAAATCAGCGCCACGATGGGGGCAATGCCTATCGATCAGACCCAGCTCCCCAGACTCATTGCGAAAAAGCACCAATGCTTCGCCCAACAATGTTACTGGAACAACCGGGCGTGGCCCTGCCAGCTCCTCACTGAGCGCGGCGGGCTGCCAATATCGTCGCAGCACATCTCCCGCTGGCCGACCGGGCCCAGTACGTGTAATCAGATCGTTAATGTTCTGGCTTAACATAATATGTTTACGTTACCGCTTTAATGCATTGCAGTTGTTGGTCAGTCGAGTAAAGCTAGAATGATCAATAAATCTCGCTTAAACCCGTTGCTCATCAATACCGGATCCTTATTCTTCAAATAGGGACTGGATCCCCTGACCAGCACATTTGGCCAACTTTACAGAAATCACGGGATTGATTCAAACAAGCGC
>CAYULV010000006.1:25285-36089 GCA_964445655.1 uncultured Granulosicoccaceae bacterium
TACTTATCAATGAGCGTCTGAATTTTCTCAAGCTGCCTACGTACGTCTTCAATATTGCTTTCGCTGCTCAGCTCATGGCCGAAGTCTTTCAAGTTACGTATGCCAAAGGCAATATTCGACAACTCCCGGATAACGACGAAGGTGCCGACCAGAGAAAGATCCGATTTGGCGATCGGCCTAATGGATGCAAAACCTTCGATAAAAGCTGACCATCTTTTTGCCCGTTGCTCTCCCATACAGACGCCCCATCTGAACGTTGCAAGGTCATACACTCGGTAACCGTATGCGCATTCTTCGAAATCAAAGTGTGTGACTTTACCTTCATGCAAATGCAAGTTATAACCATGAAAATCACCATGACAAAAACCTGTATCGAGTAAATTTTCAGGTACCGCCTGCACGCTCGCTCGAGCCTCTTGCGCGATATTTTCAATGGTCTTCAGATCGTCGGGGCGATGCGCTACTAGCGGTCGGATGACAGCCATGGAATCTTCCAACAAACTTTGCAGGTCAAGGCGTGTGCGTTCACGTGATGTTTTAAAACCATCCGAGAGCAAATGCATTTGCGCAACCGACTCCCCCACCAGGCGGCTGTTTTCCAGGGATTCATAATCGGGAGGCTCGCCGTCTGCAAAAGATGTCAGCAGGACAAATCGCGGCCCTTCAGGCGCAGCGATTTCGGTCAGATAGCCACCTGATTTCCGTGCTATTGGATAGGCCACTGTGAAATCTTGATCATGTAGATAGCTCAGAGCTTCTGCTTCAAATGCAATCGCTTCGCGCGGAAACGCATCACAGCGATATACGCGTAAAGAGTAATACGCATCGGCACAACGAACACGATACGTGTCGTTGGCACCGCGCTCCCAGAAAATACAGTCCTGCGGGCTTTTGACGCAATAGTCCGAGACGACTTCATCCAATAATGCTTTGGCGCTGATGGTTGAATAACTACAGGGAAGTTCTCGATGCATGAATAGGCTTGACTCTAGTTTATCTCGCTTTTTGATATTGCTTTTATCAGTTTGCTTTTATCAGTTTCTTTAATCAGTAAAGGCGGCGCTCGGTCAACCGTCGGCTTTGAACACAGTTATCACTCGATGTTTTGAATTTGCTCGCGCATCTGCTCAATCAAGACTTTAATTTCAACACTTGCACCTGTGGTGTCGCTATCGTTCGCTTTTGAGCCTAGTGTGTTGGCTTCGCGATTGAATTCTTGCATCAAAAAATCAAGACGCCTGCCTACAGGTTCCTGCCGCTTGAGTATCTTGCCCATTTCCACAATATGATTCTCAAGCCGATCCAGCTCCTCATCGATATCCAAACGCTGCGCAAGGTACACCAGCTCCTGCTCTACACGCCCAGCATCATGCTCGGTGTCAAGTTCGACGAGCTTTGCCTGTAGACGTTCCTTTTGCCGTGCTACAACGGCAGGGCGTAGCTGTCTGACATGAACAACTTGCTCGGTGATTTTTTCAAGACGCTCAGTCAACAAGCTTGACGTCAGTTCTCCCTCGCGTTCTCGCGTGGCAACAAAATCTGATAAGGCGCTATCAAACGTCTGCAACGCGGTTGCGGCTAGCGCTTCGACACTGCCCTCTTTTTGCGTCAATACACCGGGCCATTGCAACAGGCGCAAAGGATCAATAGTCGTGCTTCCTTCAGCCAATTTGGCGGCCGCATTGGCAGCCGATGCCACTGACTTGAGAAGTGCGTCATTGACGTGCAAGGTCGGTGCATCCTTAGATGAAGCCTGCAGGCGAAGACTTGCTTCGACCTTACCGCGGTTTACCGCATTGGCCAGACGCTTGCGCAACTCGCTTTCGATCGTGCGCAGCTCCTCTGGCAGCCGAATCGACACATCCAGATATCGGTGATTGACCGAGCGCAACTCCCAGGCGAGCACGCCAAATTCCGACTCTGACTCAAAACGTCCGAATGCCGTCATGCTGCGTAACATGTGTGAATTCTCCTCATAGGGGCTGACAGGATGCTTAGGGTATATACTCTGCCGCCCAATCCGAAGCACCTTAACCGACATGCGACCTAGCGGCAGAGCAAGCGATGAGCTTCGCGCCATCAAGATAACGCGACGATACACCAAGCACGCAGCCGGATCGACGTTGATCGAGATGGGTGATACCAAAGTCCTGTGCACGGCCTGCATCGAATCCCGAACGCCGCCTTGGCTCAAAGGCACGGGCAGTGGATGGGTGACCGCCGAATACGGCATGCTGCCCGGCTCCACCAATACTCGCGTGCGGCGCGAAGCGAGTGCGGGCAAACAATCCGGCCGCACTTTGGAAATTCAACGCCTGATCGGTCGCTCACTCAGAGCAGCGATCGATCTTGATGCCTTAGGCGAACGAACAATCACAGTCGACTGCGATGTACTGCAGGCAGATGGGGGAACACGGACCGCATCTATCACTGGCGCATTTGTCGCACTCAGTGATGCCATGCAGCATCTTCTTGATGAGCGCAAGATCAAGCGCAACCCACTGCACGGAATGATTGCCGCCATTTCAGTCGGTATTTTTAACGGGCAGCCAGTACTTGATCTTGACTATGCAGAGGATTCCAGCGCGGAAACCGATATGAACATCGTCATGAATGAGGCAGGTGGTTTTATCGAAATACAAGGTACAGCTGAAGGCCATGCATTCCGCGATGATGAACTTGAGCAAATGTTGTCACTTGGTAGAAGCGGCATCAAGGAACTCATCAGTGCGCAGACTGCCGCTTTGCAGTCCGCTTAGGAACTTGATGTGAATACCGACGTACAGTCAATCGTTTTCGCCAGTGGCAATGAAGGCAAGATCAAGGAACTGAATGACTTGTTGGCACCGCTAGGTGTCTCTGCAGTTGCTCAAGGTACTTTAGGTATCACATCAGTGGATGAGACAGCCAAGACCTTTGTTGAAAATGCTTTGCTCAAAGCGCGTCATGCTTGCGTCGAATCGGGATTAGCAGCTATCGCTGATGACTCCGGGCTGGAAGTTGACGCGCTGAACGGCGCTCCAGGACTTTACTCTGCTCGTCATGCGGAGCGTCACGGACGCGGAAGTGGCGATGTCGCTAACTATGAGTTTTTGCTCGAGCAATTAAGCGACTTCGACGATTCAGAACGCTCCGCACGTTTTCGTAGTGTCGTTGTATACCTTCGACATCCAGACGATCCATCACCATTGATCACTGAAGGTACGTGGGAAGGTCACATACTTCGAGCAGCTGAAGGTAATGGTGGCTTTGGCTATGATCCGGTATTTTGCAACAAAGACACAGGTACAGCTGCCTCAACACTTGCGAAGGAAGAGAAAAACCGCTTGAGTCATCGCGGTAAGGCTGTCGCCAAAATGCTTGAACACTTGCGCGACATTTACGCCGTTTGATTGCCTGGCCGCATCCTTGGCAATACCAATGCGCACATTCACCGAACTCCCACCACTGTCTCTGTATGTGCATATACCTTGGTGCTTGAAAAAGTGCCCGTATTGCGATTTCAATTCGCATGAGCAAAAAGGTGAACTACCTGAGGATGCCTATATCGATGCCTTGCTAGATGATCTGGCGGCAGAGATTCCAGATGTCTGGGGACGTACTGTATCCAGCGTATTCATCGGTGGTGGCACACCCAGTCTTTTCAGTAGCCAAGCTATCGACAAGCTAATGTCGGGAATTCGTGCACTGACTGGACTAGCGCCCTCAGCAGAAGTCACTCTGGAAGCGAACCCCGGAACATTCGAGCAAGAACGGTTCAGCGCCTACCGAGCCTCCGGTATCAATCGTTTGTCAATTGGCATACAAAGCTTCAACGATGCGGCACTCACCAAGCTGGGGCGCGTGCACTCATCAGCCGAGGCAGTACGCGCTGTAGATATCGCCAAACAAGCAGGGTTTGATGAAATCAATCTTGACATCATGTTCGGTCTTCCCGGTCAATCGACAAGCGCCGCGCTTGACGACTTACAACAAGCGCTGGAGCTCGATACTTCACACTTATCCTGTTACGAGCTGACACTCGAGCCGAATACACTTTTCGCCAAGTATCCACCAACACTACCTGCTCACGATGAAAAGAGTGATATGCAGGATGCGATTATCGAGCGATTGGCAAAATACGGATTCGAACGCTATGAAATATCCGCCTATGCGCGTACCGGCAGCCGCTGCCAGCACAATATAAATTACTGGCAATTTGGCGACTATCTCGGGATCGGTGCTGGCGCTCACGGCAAGATCAGTTTTGCCAATGACGGAAAAGTCCTCCGCCGCTGGAAACACAAACACCCTACACGCTATCTTGATGCCAGGACACAGGAAGCACGTATCGGTGACGAAGCAGAAATAGCCGTTGAAGATACTGGGCTTGAATTCATGATGAATGCCCTGCGCTTGATCGAAGGATTTCCGCTACCACTGTTCCAAGCTCACACTGGAGTGCCGATCGATCCATGGCATAACGCCATAAACACGGCGCTGGAAAAAGGTTGGATGTCGCAGAACGGTCTGCAGCTACACCCCACTGAGCTTGGAACCAACTGGTTGAACGAGCTGCTGGAACTTTTCTTACCAGACACCAACGGGGATGCTGATCAATCCGGGATTCATCGCTATCCCATTATTGCGTTAAAACCGGCTCCAACATCTGAATAAACACTTTGGTTGCAACTTCAATCAATGAGTATTTCACACGGACATTTGCGATACATAATCGAATGAGGGATCTGTTCTCATCGTGTGAAATGCCGCAACGAATCTATAAAAAACCACCATTTGCGCCAATTTTTCATTGTTAGCTGCTGTTCAACAATGGCACACTCTGATTCGTGAAAAATCATCTCGTAAAAATTCTGGCTCTGGCGGTACTAGTCATGCTTTGGATTTTTTTCTGGTTCTCTGAACAGAATAGCGCTGACAAACGACAAGACTTGCAACTGCAAACCCAGATCGATGGCTTCAACCGCGAAGTGAATCAGTTGTCGTTTGTTCCAAAATTACTATCAAACGACACAACTATTGTCTCGGCACTCAACGAAACAAGCGATCCGCTTGCTGACCTCGACCACCTGGATAACGCGAACAGGCTTTTGAAGCAAGCACAGCTTGAAAGTGGCCTGGAATTCAGTTTTCTTTTGAACAAGGATGGGAAAACCATTGCTGCGAGTAACTGGCAAGATCCCGTTTCTTTTATCGGCAGAGACTATTCGTTCCGCCCCTACTTCATCAACGCAATGAATGGAGAATCCTCAACCTATTATGCGGTAGGGGCAACCACAGGAATTCCTGGCTATTTCATGGCTGAGCCGGTCATCGAAAAAGGATCAACCATAGGCGTTGTTGTGGCAAAGGTAAACCTGGATGAAGTCGCCCAATCATGGACTGCCAGCGGAAATCAGACAGTACTTGTAGACGAATTTGGTGTGGTAATTCTGAGTTCCAATGAGCAATTTTTATATCGCCCTACTGCTGAACTTAAGGAAGAGACATCAACCCAACTTATCCAGGAACGTCGCTACGGCCATCACTGGCAAAGTGAGAATTTTGAAAACCAAAAAAGCCTGGATTTTTCAGATTCCTATAAAAGCGCTAAAACACTCAACGAATCAAACTGGAGAATGATCAGCCTCTTGCCAAGGAGTTCGGTGTTATCCAGTACAACTTTAAAAACCATTACCACCTTTGCAGCGCTGTTAATCGCTGCGCTTTTGTACTCGCTCTACCGTCAACAACATCGCCTGGTATCGGCAGAACAGCGGATATCACGCGAACTCGAAACTCAAGTGCATGAAAGAACCTTGGAGCTCGAAGCAATACAGAAAACGCTGATCGCGGAATCAAATTTTGCCATGCTGGGGCGCATGTCAGCTGCGATCAATCACGAAATAAATCAACCACTGGCGACGCTGAGATTGAACCTGGCATCCTTGAGAACACTCCTGGGCAAACGTGATCTGGATGACGAATCCTTGCCATCCATTGAGCAAATTGTCACTGACAGCGACCTCACAACGAAGCGGATTGCCCGTGTTGTTACAAGCTTGCGCAGCTACGCTCGACACAATCAGGTGGTCGGTAAAGCAATTGATATCAATTCAATGTTGCAAGAGGTTCGGCAAACCATCGAAACAGAGAGGCCAAATATGTCTGCCTTTTTGTCATTTGACATTACACCAGTGCTACCGAATATTTCTGGCGATAGCACCTTGTTGCAACAAGGCGTACTAAACCTTCTATACAACGCGTTCGACGCTGTTCTTGATGGTGACTCTCCTATGGTCAAGCTGACAGCTGGTCTGGCCGCCCAAAAGATCAAGCATGATTCAGATCGCAGCTCAGAATATGGATCAGAAATAGTGATTTCCGTAAGCGACAACGGCCCGGGGGTTACTGACACAATCAAGGATTCACTTTTTGAACCTTTTACAACTGATCGAATGCACAATGGCGGCCTTGGTTTGGGACTAACGATTACTCAGCAAATTATCGAAAGCCACGATGGCAAGCTTCAATTTGATACATCATCATCCGGAAGCTGTTTTTCGATTTACCTGCCTTCTCTGGAGAGTGAGTCAAACGCGTGAACGACAACACCGATACTCATCCATTCACTATTCTGGTCGTTGACGATGACCACGATGTCCTCGCTGCCAATGCGCGATTCCTCAGAATTCAAGGCTTCGAGGTTGCCGTGGCTGACCGGGCAAAAACTGCCCTTGAAAGACTTCGCGAACAAGAAATCGATGTGGTTATAACTGATTTGATCATGCCGGATGCAGATGGCCTGACGTTCGCACGCCAACTCAGAATTTTATATCCGTTGACGCCTATCGTTTTCTTTTCGGGCAATGCCAATGTGCCGGACGTAGTGGGTGCTATGAGACTGGGGGCTGTTGATTTTCTGGAAAAGCCGATCGATCCTGATATTTTGATGGAGACACTGGTGACTCTGAGAGATCGTTACGAGCGGCATCAATTGATTGAACGTGCAGCCTTCACCGCCGATTCCGAATTAGGACAAAACATATCCTTTCGAACCCGAGTACTGGCCTATGAGAAATTTATTATCGAATCGAGCCTCAATGAACATGATGGCAGCGTGGCAAAAGTAATTGATGCACTAAAAATAAACCGCAGGACACTAAACGACAAAATGCTGCGCCTGGGTATTCGTCGCTGATCGCATCCAATCGCACCAGGTCGATTGCACACCAAAGGTCTGTTGAGTGACTACGTGATCAGCAAGAAATCGCCGATTGCCCTATTGAGATTGGCCTCACAGCTTCACAGAATTGCATAAATACTAATACATTCAATAAGATATGCCCTATTGAATAGACTCGCAATTCAGTTGAAACTATCACCTCTAATAACGACGACCAAACCTTCTATGCTGATTTGGTCGAATTTTCAACAAAGCCTGGAGGTTTTTATATGAGTGTATCCATCAAAACACTGCTTAGCGCTGCGCTAATTAGCGCAGGACTGAGCGGCAGCGCTTTCGCACAAAGCACTGATTATGTCCTGAACACAGCATCAACCGGGGGGACCTACCATCCAGTCGGCACTGCTATCGCAACTTTGTCCAAAGTAAAGCTTCTGCCTAAAGAAAAATTCAGCCTGACGGCAGTCAACTCGGCCGGTTCTGGCGCAAACGTTCAGGCACTTGCCGCAAACACCGCGCAGTTTGCAATTCTTCAAGGCCTTTTCGGTTCATATGCTGCGACTGGAACAGGTCCTGTCTCTGAACCTCAAACCAATTTGCGTTCGGTAAGCATGTTGTGGCAGAACGTTGAACAATTTGTATTGGCAAACGATCTGGTCGAAAAAGGTACTGTCAGTGACCTGATGTCAGCCAAGGGCAAGGTAGTGGCAATGGGCAAGGAAAACTCTGGAACAATTGGATCAAACAGAGTACTCATGTCTGGATTGGGATTGGACTTCGATGCTGACTTTGAGTTTGTTCACGCCGGTTACGGTCCTTCAGTAGATGCTCTGGCAAACGGACAGGCGGTAGGTGCAGGTATTCCAGCTGGCCCACCAACTAGTGCGATTACGAAACTGATGTCGTCTAATGGCGACAAGTTCACCATTCTTGATGTAACTGAAGAAGAAGCTGCAAAGATGGACGGTGGCCGCAACTTGTGGGTGCCATATACCATTCCCGCAGGCACATACCCTGGTGTAGACAAAGATGTGCAAACTATCGCGCAGCCTAATTTTCTCGCGGTAAACGCTGATGTGGACGAAGAGCATGTTTATCTGCTGACCAAGACAATCTTCGAAAACCTCCCGTTCTTGCAAGCGATCCACCCTGCGACAAAGGCAATGGCAGTAGAAGGCGCAATGGCTGGCCTGCCTGTGCCATTACACCCAGGGGCAGCGCGCTTTTATAAGGAAATGGGTTTGGACATACCAGAGCGACTGATGGCGGCAAACTAGTCGTTGAAGTTCAGGTAGAAAAAAATAAATAAAGACGTTCAATTTTATTCCCGTTGTATCCAAGCGCTGCCCGGTCCCTCTGGGTAGCGCTTTGTTTTTCTTGCCCGCCTAAAGGTTGCAGCCGATGAGCCCTGAAAGACAACCCGCTAAATCCTACATAGCCGACATCGAGCGTGCAGCCGCAGATCGCGGGGCCATCGACTGGATTGTTTTCATCGGCAGCATCTTGTTCGCTGTTTGGCATATCTACACAAACCTGGTCCTGATAGAACCTGGTATCTGGCAGAACGCAATCCACTTCGCAGGCTTTGCATTCATTGCTGCGGTAACGACAACATTTGTGTCGGGCTATCAGACCAAGAGAATGTATTACGTCAACATTGTATTCGGCGTGTTGATTGCGGTTTCTGCGCTGTGGATTGCAGCTGCGGAGAACGGCGTTTACGAGCGAACCTTGGCGAAGACAGGTTTGTCCTGGCAATTCGGCGTTCTGGACTGGATCGCAGGCTTTATCGTCATCATCGGTGCTATTGAACTGACTCGTCGATTGACCGGACTGATCATCCCGTTTCTGGTGCTTTTGGCCTTGTCTTATATTCTTTTCCTGGGGGAAAGTTTGCCCGGTGCATTTCGTGCCGCCAGCCTCCCGCTTGACGATGTTCTGTTCCGCTCTCTTTATAACGATGAGGGAATGTTTGGAATCATCACTACCATTTCTTCGTCGAACATAACTTTGTTCATGATTTTTGGCGCCTTTCTCGTTGTATCCGGCGCATCGGATTTTGTCATTGAGATCTCCAAGGTAGTTGCTGGACGTTTTCGCGGCGGCGCGGCTTTTGTTGCGGTTATCTCTTCCGCGTTAACCGGTACTATTTCAGGTTCGGCCATAGCCAATACAGCGTCCACTGGCGTCATCACCATTCCATTGATGAAGTCAAATGGTTTTCGTGGGCAGTTTGCAGCGGGCGTTGAAGCTTCGGCATCAACAGGCGGGCAATTGATGCCACCGATCATGGGCGCTGGTGCTTTCATAATGGCCAGCTACACCGGAATACCGTATAGCACTATCGTCGCAGTCTCGATCGTACCGGCACTACTCTATTTTTTATCTGTCGGCTTTGTCGTTCGCATTGAAGCTATCAAATACCATATCGGTACTGAGGATGTTCCGGCAATTGATAAAAAGAAAATGCTGGCTGGCCTGCTTAACTTCGTGTTGCCGTTAGGGGTTATGACAACCTTACTGGTCTCTGGCCGCACCCCAAGTTATGCTGCATCGGTAGCTATCGGTACATTGATTCTGGTCAGTTTTTTAACGCCGAATAAAATGACCCCGAAGAATTTAAGCAAAGCCCTATCGCTTGGAATCAAAACCGCCACCATGACCGCTATCTTGTTGGTCGCGGTTGGCTTGATCAACAATGCAGTAACAACATCCGGTATCGCGAATACCTTTGCACTTATGATTGCGCAATGGTCTCAAGGATCGCTGTTGTTGGCTTTGGCATTGATCACCATCGCGTCATTGGTTCTCGGCATGGGCCTGCCGGTTACTGCGGCTTACATTGTTCTATCAATTTTATCCGCACCTGCACTTGCCGGCATGTTGGCAGATAGCGTCATAGTCGAACAGCTCGTTCAAGGCATCAGCGATCCAGGGGTAGCTGCCATGTTCATGCTGGTAGATCCGGAACTGCCTGCGCGTCTGGCAACAGGTATCCCTGAAGAGCAAGCGAGAGAGCTGCTGTCCACTATCCCTTTTGATATCTCAGTCGCTTTACGACCACTGATTGTTGATCCGGCCATCATGACAACATTTTTGTTGACAGCTCACTTGATCGTATTCTGGTTGAGTCAAGACAGTAATGTGACGCCACCGGTTTGTTTGGCTGCATTTACCGCCGCTGGCATTGCCGGTTCCAAGCCTATGGCGACAGGCGTCGAAGCATGGAAAATAGCCAAGGGTTTGTATATCGTGCCCTTACTCTTCGCCTTCACGCCAATGATCGGAGCCAATTTGCCAGACCTCCTGCGAATAGGAGTCTTTTCACTAGCGGGTATTTATGCGCTTAATGCCCTGCTTCAACGATACTCTGAGGGCCCCATTCCCTGGTGGGGTTACCCCGTATTCATTATCGGTGCTATCGGCTGCTTCATACCGCTGAACTGGGCCTTGAATCTGGCAGGTACCGCGGCAGTTGGAGCAATGATCTTTTTATCTGCACGCAGAAAACCGCTTAGCGTCGAATAACAATCAGGTACCGCTGTGCACGTAACACCGTGACGCGCAAACGCTACTTGCCAATTGCAACACGCAACACGCAACACGCAACACGCAACACGCAACATACTACTCACTTAC